>CAJFJM010000074.1 GCA_904384245.1 uncultured Clostridia bacterium | reverse complement strand
TGTAGATATGGGCTATGAAGAAGAACAAGAGACAGTAACAGAAAAAGTAGAAATGCATTTTATTGAATTACCAAAATTTGTCCAGAAGAATTCAGGAACGAAAAGCAAGTTAGAACAATGGCTATGGGTAATGGTAGGAAAGGAGGATAAAATGGAAAAGGCAGGAAAAGAAAATAAAGAGGTAGAAAAAACAATAGATGAATTAAATAAAATGAACTTAAGTGAAGAAGAAAGAATAATGTATGAAGAAAGAGAAAAAGCTATAATAAATTATAATTTTGGAATGGCATCAGCAGAAAGACATGGTAAAGAAGAAGGATTGAAAGAAGGATTGAAAAAAGGATTAAAAGAATTCGAGAAAAAAAAGCAAGAAATAATAGAAAACATGCTAAAACTAAAAATAGATGATGAAATAATAAAAAAATCAGTCAACATAACAGATGAAGAATTAGAAAAATATAAAAAGAAAATACAATTGTAATATTTCATAATTTTATGAAAAGACAAGAAAAAATCTAGTCGTAGAATTAAAGTTCCACACTAGATTTTTTTACATTAAAATATTACAGATTCTGTAAAAATAGCAATATTTATTCAAATCAATAATTAAGTATAGAATCAAAAAATTTTTATTTTTATCCAGAAATATAAAATTTCCAAAACTCTAACTATAACTCAAACAATAAATTTGACTTTTTTTACCTTTTGGTAATATTATTATAACCAATATGATATAATAAAAATCAAACCAAAAGTACAAGTGAAAATCAAAAATAAAACTAAAGATTTTTTAAAAGAAAAAAACTTAATATTAAAAAAGAAAAAACTTTAAAAACAAAAAAATATATAGTAAACTATACACAAATAAACCTAAAGTTGAAAATAGATATAATAAAGGCGATAACTAAAGGGGAAAAGATGTATATGTATGAACTAATAAAAAGAGCAAAACAAGGAGATAAAGAAGCTCTCACAGAAATAATAATAAAAAAGAAAAGTAATCTCTTACGAACAGCAAGAACACTACTAACAGAAGAAAGTGATATAGAAGATGTATTACAAGAAACAATGATAACAGCATATATAAAAATCCATAGATTAAAAAGAGAAGAACTATTTGATATATGGATAAAAAGAATACTTATAAACGAATGCAGAAAATTCTACAGAAGAAAATACAAAAAAGAAATTCCAGTAGAAGTAGAAAAACTAGAACAATTTATTGCAACAAAAGACAAACTAGATGAACAAGAAGAAGAAATGGACTTTAAGTTATTTATCAAAAAATTAAACAGAGACGAAAAAATGATACTAATTTTATATTACCAAGAAGGCTACACAACAAAAGAAATAAGTGAACTACTAGAGATAAAAGAAGGAACAATAAAATCCAAAATCTCAAGAGCCAAGACCAAATTAAGAAAAATAGAAGAAGATAGGGAGGTGAAATAAATGGATGAAATAGACAAATACATAAAAAAGATAGTCACAAAAAAGATAGAAGAACCACCAAGTTTTGAAAAAGCAATAAGAGAAGCACTCTACTCAGAGAAGTTTTACAAAAGAATGAGAAAAAGAAAAATAATAAAAACAATATCAACAGCATGTGCAACAATAGTCCTAACATCTGGAGTAGCAGTTGGTGGATTCATAGCATATGAAAAAGTATGGAAAGAACCAAAACAATACACATACGAAGAATTGAAAAACACAATCGCACAATCAGAAGTACCAGAAGAAGAAAAAGCAAACTTAATTTCAGAAGAGGATGCAAAAAATAAAGCATTGGAAATCGTAAATAATCTGGGATATGAAAATCAGGAGATAACGAAGATTGAGTTACAACAGAATATGGAAGAATATCTAAATGAAGTATTCTATGAAATAAATATGATAGAAAAAAATTATAATATAAATATAAAGATAAATGCACTAAATGGAGAATTAAAATCATTAGAAAATACAGGAATATTAGAAAATGAAGAGAACAATACAGAAATAAGCAAAGAACAAGCAGAACAGATTACTAGTTCTATATATAATAAAATAGGTATAAATGAAAATGAATACAAACTAAGTTATTGTAATAAGGAAAAAATTGCATATAATGGAAAAAGCAAAGAGGTATGGAATGTAGAGAGCAATAAAGAATATCATGGAATAATAAATCCTTATGAAGGATTAAAAGTTAATTTTATAATTAACTCAGAAGAAGTAAAAATAAGTTCAATAGTTAAGATACAAGATGGGGCATATGAAGATAATCCAGAAGTAATAACTGAACAAGAAGCAAAAAATATTGCAATTGAAAAAGAAAAAGAATTTACACATAATGAAATTTTAGAAGTTAAAGCAATAAAAGGAATAGAAAAAATAAACAACTTTATTATAGAACTAGAAAATAATATAATAAACATGAATGAAAAAAATACCAATGGAAACAATCACTTATATTTTAATAAATTAAATCAAAGAAATGTGTGGTTGGTAGAATTAAGACATAAGGAAGAAAATATAAATATAACACCAGAGCAAAGAATATTAAATAAAGATAAAATATTTTATATAGATATAACTACAGGAGAAATTATTGGAGGAAGATATGCAGAAAAGAGTCAGCCCAACTGACTCTTTTCTATAGAAAGCTAGAAATTAGAAAAAATGTAATGATTAATATAAATCGTAGTTATAAGTTACAAAAGCACTTCTATATATTCCTGGTGGGTTTGATACACTTGAAGCATCGAAGAATAATTGTATTTGTTCCCCTTTAGAAACAGAGCAAGACATTGCAAAGGAAACATTACCAGAACGATTATCAACCCTAACAGTTTCAGCTTTGACGGTTCCATCTGTTTTTCTTATTTGCGCAGTTAAGACAATAGGACTAGATGTTGCATAACCATCATTACCATAAAAACTTCCATATATAAGAAGCGTTCCAGATGTCCCCATAGTTTTAACAGGAGTCAAGTTATAATTTGTGAATGTATAACTTCCTCCAAACCCAGATCCCGTCCAAGTCTCATTACCAGCCCGAGGCTCCAGTGCAATGTCAGCCATCACGGTTGCCAAATCAACGCTCGGTGACTCAGAGGCCACTGCTTCAGTCTCATTTGTTACATTTTCAGACGCAACTTCCTCAGCAGCAAGTGCCGGAACAGCGGAAAAGAGCATGGAAGCAACAAGGCTTAATCCAAGCACCATCCGCTTAATTTTTGATTTCAAAAATCCCATAATTTTTTCTCCTTTCATGATGAAAAATGAAATCAAACAGCAGTTACAGTTCCTCCTCTTTCTAGTTTTCTATATCTAAAACCCTCCTCCATAAAGGAAGAAGATTAAAGACCACAATTGACTTGCAAAAAAACCAGTAAAAATTTACTAAATAAGAACAAAAAACGACAATAAATTAAAAAAAATAAAAAAAATAACAGAAAAAAAACAAGTTATAATATGACATTATAACTTGTTTAGAATAGTGAAAATAACTTGTTTAACAGTAGGCTTTATAGATGAAGACAATTTAAAATAATTAGCAATAACTTGCTCATTGCAGTCATAAAACATCATCTTAGTAGCATGGCAAATATCACACTTTATAGTATTAGCCTTTTTGTGATGTTTTTTAGCCAAAACAGGATAAACATCTTTACTCAAATTATCATAATACTTGTCCTTGTTAATATAAAGTTCATATAAAGCATCAACCATATATTTAGAACCATGATAAGAAAAATTATAATTTAAAATTTCTAGTTCATGAGTAATCTTATTTCTAATTAAAGCCTCATCATTATTAGATAATTTAAAAGCTGCAATTTCATTTAATCTCAAAACTACATTTCTCAATTCAACAGGTTTCTTAAAAAAGCAATTTATGTATTGACTATGTTCAAATTTAGATTTAGAAATAGGCTTATTAGCAATCATAATTATAGCATTAACATATTTATTAAGCTTTTTCTCTGTAATATAGTTCAAAATATTAAATGCCTCAAGATTAGGTAAATTTAAATCAAGGAAAATAAGGTCTGGGAGTTTAGTATTTATAATTTCTATAGCATCTTCATCATTATATGCTATACCACAAACCTTTACTTGATTAGAATATCTTGAAATGTAATTCACAATATTTTTGCACTGCTCGACATTACTTTCAACTACTAATAAATTTATCATAAAAATCACCTCTATAATATAAGATGTCAAAAAGGTGATAAAAAGTTGCATAAATTTAAAAATTTTTTATTTTTTTTTGCTTTTTTTCATAAAAAATGACAAAATATGCTAAAATTCACACAAGGACGAGCAATATGACAATAGAAAAAAGGGCGAAAAAAAAGACTTCATCGGAAGTCTTTTAATTTATCTCTTTAAAAAAATCATATTCACTACCCGTAGTAGTATTTCTTGATTCATACAAATATCCAGAATTTAAAGTACCATCTGAATCATTTAAATTTACATTTATTGTAGCATGATATGTAAAATTATCATCATCATAATTTTTAATATGAATATCAAAATTAAGCACATAGCTTATTTCATCTAAATTAACTCCTGCTTGCCCTAAAAGCTTACCATTAAAAGAAAGTGAATTTACTTGATCATCAACTGAAAAATTTTCTACAATATCTCTATTTATATATCCCAAAGATATTGGATTAGAACAATCAGCATAAAAAGTAGGAGTAGAATAATCAGCACTTTCATTTTGTTCGTTTGTATGAATTATATTAAAATCAATTCGCCCATTTTCAGGAACATCCAAAAGGTTAAATGTAGCAAATGAGTTTAAATCTTTATAATTTAAATATGGTGAACCTTTTTGGGCATTAGTAGTTATTTCTATATTATCAATGTACAATTCTTTTACAGTATTTGTAGTAGTCAAATCACTAATATAACTAGTATTATCAATGGTTATTGCAATATCAGTATATTGACAAATACTTAAATTTTGTAAAGATTTATTATAACTATTATCAATAGCATCACCACTACTATATAATAAAATTCTACTAATTCTAAAAACAGAATTCTGATTTTGATTAGCAATTTTTAAAGAGGTTTGAAAAAATTCATCTCTTGCATAACTTGTATAAAATATATAAGCATAACCCAATATTGAGAGAATAAGTAGTATGATTAGTGCAGCAAGTAAAAGTTTTTCATGTTTAATTTTTATTTTTTTCATTTGCAACCTCCTTAAAATATTCTAATATTATAATCTATTATATAAATATTCCATATAATTAAATACCTTAGTATGCCAATCCTCGTCACTTGCATAACGCTCATTAACAGCTTCCAATGTAGAACCATTATAATAAGTAGAAACAGCAGTTTCATTATTATAAATTTTAGTTCCAGGTGGATTTATGTAATATTTAGTAAGTACTCTAGCAACTAAGTCAATACCTTCTTCATATGTCTCAAATTCATAAGAAGACTCATAAGGTGTAGAATCATAAGAACCATAACCAAATAGATTCTTTTTATCTTTAGCAATTTGAGAAGTTCCCCAATTACTTTCATGAATTCCCAAAGATGCTAAGAAAATTCCATTTATATTATATTTCTTTTCAACCTCATAAAATACTTCTGCATTATCTTCAAAAATATTATTAGTATCATTAGGAAGATTTTTAAATACTTTTTTATAATCTGCTAAAGTAAGTCCACTAGGCTTATTTAATTCCATTTCAATATTAACTTTATCTAAAATCTTCTTAATTCTATTTTTCTCTGGCATTGAAGGAGTAACAACTGCAGATGTCAAAACACTAGTAGGAAGATAACCTTCAACAGAATCATAAGAAACTTTGCACCATTCTTCACTAGGTAATTCTAATAATTTTACATCTATAAATTTTTCAATTTTAGCAACTTCTTCAGAATCATCCTTAGTTTCTTTTCTTAAGACTGAATCAGAAGTTAAATATAATGTATCATTTAGATGTGCCTTAATTTTAGCTAAAAATTCAGAAGTACCAACAGTTACTATTTGAGGTAAGTAATCTTTAGTTTTAGTCTCATTAAGAATATTTTCTTCCACAAATTCTCCATTTTCATATGTCTTAACAACTGTAACATTTTTCTTTCCAACTTCACCATTTTGAATTGTAGTTTGCTCATCTTTAGGTAAATAAGAACAATCCTGGTAAACAGTTTCAAAAGGAATATCCCTTTCTTCTGTAACTTGTTCCTTCACAGTCTCTAAGGCTGAATTAGAAGTAATAATATTATGAGCATTTAAACGATGACGGTTAATCTCAATGTCAACATCTTCTTCACCAGCATATGAAGCTACATCTGAAGAAGCTAATGAATCTTTTGACATAACAGAATTAGAAAATGTAACAATTCCAATTGAAGTTACAACCAAAAGAGCTAAAATCCCACCAGAAATAGGTATTGCTTTCTTAGAAATTTTTGCCTTTTTGTTAGAAAACATAATTTCAGGATTTTCCATATTTACTTGATTATTTATATTTTCTGGAATAGTTTGATTATTTAAATTATGTACTTTCTTTTGTTTCTTTTCTTTTTTTGCTCTCAGAGCTCTTTCGTTTGCACGATTTTCTTGCTCATAAGAATAACGAGCTTGTTCTAATTCTTTAAAAACATCTGTTAGTTTTCTACCAGAAAAATCTTTATCATCTATCATCTCAAGCTCTCCTTTCCGCTAAATAAAATCATACATACATATTATATAATAAAAGGGAAAAGTTGTCCACAGTTTTTGAAAAAGTTTTGGATAGTAAATCTTAGAAAAAAATAAAATTATAATCAAGCATAAAAGTCAATTTTTGAGATAATTAGCATAAACAAAGGTCAATTGAAAAAGTAAAATATATTTAGAAAAAGTAACTTCTAATTACCAGTTAAATGCTATTTAAAAGGATTTAATTGATTAAAAAGGATTGCT
>CAJFJM010000073.1 GCA_904384245.1 uncultured Clostridia bacterium | reverse complement strand
GTATTATATGTATATAATTTATTTTTAAGGAGTAATAATACTAACATGAAAACCAAAACATTTAACGGAAACTATAACATTGTTCGGTTCTAATATAAAGAAATATCGAGAATTGAGAGGACTATCTCAAAGGGACTTATCTGACAAATTAATTTTGCTTGGTGTAAACCTATATCACTCTGACATTTCCAGGATAGAGTGTAATACACTATTCATAAGAGATTTCGAGCAAAAAGCAATTTGCAAAGTTCTTAATATTAGTTATGAACAATTATTTGAAAATACTGATAAATATTTTGATTAAACAAATAACTTTTGCTACAAGGTTATTTGTTTTTTGTTGTTTAGTACGCACCATAATAGGCAAAAAAATTATTTTGCTATTTTTTCTTCTATTTTAGATACACAGTTTAGACATATATGTCTATCCCCTATTCTAATGCCTGTATCTTCTTGGATTTCTTCTGAACAAAAAATACACATGCAATCCTTTTCGTATTTTTTAATTTTTATTTCATTACCTTCCCTAACCATTACGACAGGGTCTTGTTCATTAATTCCTAAAACCGTTCTATCTTCTTTTGCTAAAGTTATTCTTCCTAATTTATCAATTCTTCTTACTATTCCTATACTTCCCATAAAAAATTCTCCTTTTAATATATTTTTACTACTTTTAAAAAAGAATTTTCATGTATATTATTATATATATTAGTTTAGTTTTGCTATTTATATTGTTTCATATCTTATTATTTTTTCTTTTTATACTCTAGTTGTTCTTAAAAAATTTATTATTTTATCTAATATGTTTACTTTTTTGAAATGTTTTTCTTGTGATATTGCAACTTGTCTATTTTCTCTAAATACTCTCCTAATTTCATTTAAGATTATAGAATAATCAAAAATAGGCTTTCTTATATATCCTGCATATTTTACATCTTTAAGTAAATTAATATCTTCGTAAGCAGCAGATATAATAATAAAATCTATTTTTTTATGTAATTGGTTACAGTCTTTTATAATATCTAGTCCACTATACTTATGATTTCGCATTAAATCAGTAATTACAATATCAATATCTAATTTTTGAATTAATAATATTTCTTCTTCATCACTATTCGCAATACCAACAACTTCAATGTCGTCAAATTGTGATAAATATTTTTTTAATACCTCACAAAAAGGTACATTGTCATCCGCAATTAAAACTTTAACTTTTTCCACTTTACTATTCTCCTTTAATTATCGCTTATTTTTTCAATTTCTTTTATGTCATTTTTAATATTGTTTTCAATTTTTTCAAAAAACAGCTTTTGTATCTTTTTCTTACTAAATAAGTATTTTATTGTTCTCCAGATACTTTTACTAGAATAGTTCCTAACAATTACTAAATTTAGTATAATATTTTTTCTTATTCTGTCTATTATAGTAATTTCTTTATCTGTTAAATATGTTTGTTCGCTTGTTAGTTTTTTTCTTATTTCATACGCTATTAAAGTTATTTCAAAATTATTTTTGAATTGAATTATATCAATATTGTCTAGTATTAGTTTATTTAATACTTGAATATTAGTTAAAGTAATATAATCACTATTCAAATTTAATTTTTTCAAAATATTGGGTACAATTTCGTAGTCATTTAAAGTTTTATCTATTAATTCGTTTCTTACAATTTCTTTTGGTATATAAATTATGTCATATTCTTTTCTCTGTAATTTATTGTCTAAATTATCTTTTTTCACATACTCAATGTTATGCTGTTTTCCTTTTACTAACTCTTTATAACTTTGGTTAGTACCTTCTACAATTATTATTTTATACATATTTTTTCATCTTTCTTTTATTTCGATTCTACAATGCTGACGGATTAATACTACATTACATTTTGATAGATATTCTTTATTTCCACAAAATGTATCTTCTAATATATATATTACCTCCCTTCTGGAATTGATTTAATTTCATTTGTAACTATGTTTTATGTTTCATTTGTTAATATATATAATCTTTTCCTAATTTTAGTGAGAATATTGTATTTTACTTCTGCATATAATATAAAATGTAATACTGTTCTTTTACCAATATTTTTTTGATATAGTTTTAATGGTGATAAATATGTTCGATATAGATAAGGCTTTATCTAACTTCGGTATGAGGTTACAAGAAGCTAGAATTGCTCGTAATGTTACCCAAGATGATTTAGCAGAAAAATGTGGAGTTACTCCAAAACATATTAGCGCTATTGAAAGGGGAATTTCTCCTGGTAGTGTAACATTACTTTTAAATGTATGTAATTATTTAGGAATAAGTCCTAATACACTATTTGATGATTCTTTTGCATCTGATAATGATAGTATTATTCCTATCGAAAAACATGATATATTTTTAATGTATAATAAATTATCTAAAAGTAATCAAGAATTTATAGATTCTTCTATTACACATATTTTTGAAGAACAAACTAGAAAAAGTCAAATGAGTATTTTTCTAGTTTTCTTCAATTTTACAGCTCTGTAATCGCGTTCTACATATTTCACCAGTTTTTAAATTTTTTAAATTTGCATATTTAGTTTTATCATACTCAAATATTTCTAAAACTATGTACTTTTCATCATTATATATTACAGTATCATTAACTTTGATTCTTTCCCATATTCTCAAAATACACATCATCTCACTTTAATTTTTATTTTTAAATACAATATTCCCATTTACATTTTACACCATTTTTTTTGCAATGTTTGTTGTAATTTGTCGAATATGTATTTTTTCTATGCGTTTTAAAACGCATAAGCTTTTTATATTTTACTACTAGAAATTTTTTATTGCAAGTATTTCAAAAAAATTAATTGACATTTTTTACCTTTTTATTTCCTTTATGCGTTTATAAACGCAATGTAAAACATAAAATATTGTTATAATTTTCTATGATTTTAAAGGGATTGGAGGAGTAAAAAATGCAATTAAATGAAGCAATAAAGTTACGATTAAAAAACATAATGGAAGAAAAAGACAAAAATTCAAATTATGAGGTTTCTTGTGCTGCTGGACTTAATCCTTCTTTGCTTAATGATTTTTTTAGAAATAGAATTACTTATCCTAGAATAGATACTTTATACTTAATTTGTGAAGGACTAAATATTACCTTAGGCGAATTTTTTAATGATCCGATTTTCGATATAGAGAATATAAAAGTAGATTCCAAAGATTAAATTCAGAGGAATTTATTTTTTATCTATTATAAATGTTTATCAAATTTATATTTTTACCCAATATCTCAAATAATTAAATCCATCATCTTTATTATTAAAAGTATTTTCAAAAATCCCTCCATTTTTTTCTATTACTTTTTTAGATGCTATATTAAAATCTTTACAAGTAATTAATACATTGTCTATGTTTTTATTTTTAAACTTCTCTAATGCTAATTTTAACATTTCACTTGCATAACCTCTTTCTCTTTGACTTGGTCTTATGCTATAACCAATTAATCCTCCAAAGGTCATAAGTATTGGAACTTCCTTCCATCTAATTCCAATAGCCCCTACTATTTCATTATCGTCATTTATTGCAAGATATAAAGTATGTGGTGAATATGATTCTGGTAAGTGTTCTTCATATTTACTTCTTTCTAAATATTTTATCCACTCACAGAAACTTAATTCTTTAATTTTTTCAAAATCTCTTATTCCTTCAAATCTATCTATTCCAGGTATTAAACTACTTGTCATATATTCTTTATACATTTCCATAACTTTTTTTTCATCTTTCATTGTAGGTTCTTTTAATTTCATATATATTTACCTCGCATAATCTTCATCTCTTATATTCCTTTTTACATTTTATAGGATTTATTCCATATTGTAAATAGGATTTTGATAATTGTTTTTTAAAATTTGATTAAAAGAAAAAGGTAAGGATATTCTTACCTTTTCCATTTTATTTCGTATTTTCTTCTTTCTGATTCTTCTCTTTTTTTTAAATTTATATGTTCTTTTTCAAGTAAAATTTTCCTTTCATCTGATGAACATATATAATCTCTATAAATTAATGCAACAATAGATTTAGCTTCATTAGAAATGTTTTGCTCTAAAATACCTTTTTCTAAATCTATTTGAATCTCATAGGATTGATTCATATTATTTTTTACAAAATCTAAAAATTTATTTGGTATCATATTAATTATATTCTGATTAGAATTAATTAATATTGCATTAACTTCAGATAATGCGTTTCTATAAATTTGTTTCATCTATTGTTCCTCCTTATAGAGTTTGTTCCTTATCATCATCTTTTTTTGGTTCTTCTTGCAACATATCTTTTATTATGTTACTTTGAATATCTTGTCCATTATAAGCCTGCTCAAATTGTTCTTTTCCAAATTTTGCTTTTCCTTGTTCAGTTTCAATTCTTCTTTTTTCTTCGGCTTTTTTCTGTTTTCTTAATTCTTTTTCTTTTCTTCTTTCTTCATTAATTCTTTCTACTTCTTGCCAGTTTATATCAATGTCTGAAATTCCAGTTTCTGCACCTTCTTCTAATTGAATATCACTAATGTTAGTTGTATTTTTTATATCTAACAATGCTTGTTCTGTAAATTGTCTATTTTCAGGCTTCACAACTAATTTTGCAGAAGTTATTGGTGTTCTTAAAGATAAATTATTTTCTGATTTATATTTTCTAACATCTGAAATAGCGTCTACTACTGCATTACCTTGTTCAATTAAAGTCTGATCTGGCAGATATTCAAAGTTATCCATATCCGTAATATGTATTGATTCAGCTTTTTCTTTATCTCTGAAAAAGTCTTGATATATTTCTTCAGTAACATGTGGCAAATATACTGAACCCATCTTTAATAATTGTAGCATACTGTCATAAGTAGCCTTTTGAGCAGATTTTCGTGCATCTTCTCCATATAAATCTGGATTATAAAATCTGTGTTTTGCAATTTCAACATAATTATCACAATAATCCCAAAAATATTTTTGATAAGTATTTAATGCTAATCCTGGTTCATATCTGCTAAAATATTCATCATATTCTTCTTTCATTTTTGCTAATTTGCTCAATGTCCATCTATCCATTGGCAATAATTCTGTATCTCTATTTTCTTCTGGATTATAATCTTGTAAATTCATTGTTGCAAACTTAGCTGCATTCCATAATTTATTTATAAATTTATTTGCATCTCTTAATGTTTCGTCTGAATACATTACATCATTACCTAATTTTCCTGTTGCTGTCCAATATCTAATTGCATCTGCTGAATATTTATCTAATAGTTTTTCTGGTTCCATACCTGAATTGCATTTACTTTTGCTTATTTTTTCTCCCTTTTGTGCTAAAACATGCCCTGCAATCATTATATCTTTCCAAGGTAATTTTCCAGTATGATATAAACCTT
Source organism: uncultured Clostridia bacterium (assembly GCA_904384245.1). Taxonomy (GTDB): domain Bacteria; phylum Bacillota; class Clostridia; order TANB77; family CAG-508; genus CAG-269. The sequence goes on along the minus strand of CAJFJM010000073.1, from coordinate 1,678 downwards.
TTGCAATAGTATAGAAATCCCATGTTCTAATAATATCATGTGCATTAGCTCTTAAACTCATTGGATAAATTTTCTTCATCATTTCTCCATTTTCGTCCTTAGCCCAATCTGCATTTATTAGTGGAGTTAATGAAGAAGTTGCCCAAGTATCCATAACATCTTTTTCTGGTTCAAATTCAGTTCCTCCACAGCAAGGACATGGCTCATTTGGATTTGTAGATAAAGGATTTACAGGAAGTTGTTCTTCTTTTGCTAATACTGTTTCTCCACAGTCTTTACAATACCATACAGGAAAAGGAATACCAAAATACCTTTGTCTTGAGATTCCCCAATTCCATTGTATATTTTTTACCCAATCATCATATCTAGCTTTCATAGATTTAGGATTCCAATTTACTTCTGAACCAGCTTTTAATAAACTTTCTTTGTCATCAACTAAATCAATTTCCCATTGCTTTTCTCTAATGAATTCAGCAGGAGTTCCACATCTTTCATGTACTCCTATTTGATGTTTTAAATCTTCTTGTTTAACTAAATAGCCTTTTTCTTGTAAATCTTTTATTATTGCTTCTCTAGCTTCTTCTGTTGTCATACCACCATATTTTTCAATATCTTTTGATATAGTTCCATCCTTTTGAATAATTTGTTTTACTGGTAAATTATACTTTTTGCACCATTCAACATCAGTTGCATCTCCATAAGTACAACACATAACAGCTCCTGTACCTTTATCTAAATCAACTTTTTCATCAGCCATGATTTTTACTGTATATCCAAGTAAAGGAACTTCTATTTCTTTACCTATATATTTAGCTTTTTCTTTGTCATTTGGATTTACAAATACTGCTACACATCCAGGCAAAAGTTCTGGTCTAGTTGTGGCAATTTCTAAATCTTCATTTAACTCTGGAATTCTAAAATTCAAATAATTAAACTTTGTGTCAACTTCTTTTGTTTCAAGTTCGGCTTGTGCAATAGATGTTTGACATTCTTTACACCATAAACAAGGTTTTTCTTCATGATGTAATTTGCCTTTATTATATAAATCAATAAATGATTTTTGTGATGTTATTTGTGCTTTTTCTCCCATTGTAGAATACATATAATCCCAATCCGCACTAAATCCAAGAGATTTAAATAATTCTTTAAATTGTTCTTCATATTTTGCCGTAGTTTCTAAACACAATTTTGTAAATTCTTCTCTTGATAATTGATTTGCTTTCTTTCCTATTTGTTTTTCTACCAATCTTTCTGTAGGCAAACCGTTGTCATCAAATCCAAAAGGATAAAATACATTATACCCTTTCATTCTCATATATCTTGCTATCATTTCAATTTGTGTATAAGAAAAAACATGTCCTATATGGATTTTTCCATTTACTGTTGGAGGTGGATTATCAATAGAGAATATCTTTTCTGTATCTTCTGGATTAAATTTGTATATTCCTGTTTCCTCCCAAAAATCTTGCCATTTCTTTTCAGATTCTTTCGCATTATACTTTCCTTCTAACATTAAATTTCCCCCTTAAATTTATTTTAAAAAAAATAAAAGCAAGAAAAATAAAACTATTTTTATTTTCTTGCTTTGCCATGCTTTATCTTTGGTGGTTGCAATAGGTCTCGAACCTATGACCTCCTGCTTGTAAGGCAGATGCTCTACCAACTGAGCTATACAACC
>CAJFJM010000072.1 GCA_904384245.1 uncultured Clostridia bacterium | reverse complement strand
ACCACAATTCTATTTCAGAACAACAGACGTTACAGGTGTTATCGAATTACCTGCTGGAACAGAAATGGTTATGCCAGGAGATAACGTATCAATGACAATCGAACTAATCACACCTATCGCTATCGAAAAAGGATTAAGATTCGCTATTCGTGAAGGTGGTAGAACAGTTGGTTCAGGAGTTGTAGCTGATATATTAGAATAATTAAAGAAATATTAAGAGATATAGAGAAATCTATATCTCTTTTTGACATTATGTTAATTTTGTGATATAATTTAACTATTACTAAAGAAAGGGGAATACCAAATATGAAAATTCGGGAACTTTTTAATGAAGCTGTAAATCAAGCTTATAGCAGAAGTTTGACTCTTGAACAGATCCAATCAATAGTTAAAGAGGAATACGAGAAGATTGCAAAAGAGGATTTTGAAGAAAAAGTCAAAATATTTCTGGAAGATTTACAATATCGAGGATATAAGATGACACCAAAAGCTCAGCAAGTTTATCAAGAGTTATTCATGGTTTATTATGAGAAATATACAGATAATAAGAAACCAGCAGAAATGAGACGAGAACTTGTTCGTAGAACTAGCATAAAAAGAGAGTCAGCAATTAAATACGAAAGTAATTTAAAGAAAATATTGATTTCAGCATTGAGAGATTTAAATTTAGGCGGATATGATTCTTCAGGTGTTATAAGCTTAGCAATTAGTTGGATAAAAAGAAATTATTAAATCCCGAAAGAATTTTCAGAGGAGCGCTCAGCTGAGTGCTCCTCTGAGATTTTTTGATATTCATAATATTAAAAAATTTCAATTAAACTAGAATTTAAAAGATATTTATGATTTGAATCAATTAATGATTTGATTTTAGGCTAAAATTCCTAATGATAGTTAAAATTCCTAATAATAGAAAAAATACTTGCTTTTTTCTAAAAATAATAATAAAATATTGATGTTAAATATATAATTAAACAAGTACGATTTGGAGGAAAAATATCATGAAGATTATTTTAGATGCAATGGGTGGAGATAATGCACCAGATGCAAATATAAAAGGAGCAGTAAATGCAATAAAAAAAGTAAAAGCAGAAGTAGTTTTAGTAGGAAAAGAAGAACTAATTCGCTCAAAGGTAAAAGAATTTTATGGCAAAGAAATAGAACAAATATCAGATAGATTAAAAATAAAAAATGCTACAGAAACAATAGAAATGGAAGATACACCAACGATTGCAATAAAACATAAAAAAGATTCATCTATGGTAGTCGGATTTAAAATGCTAAAAGAAGGAGAAGGAGATGTATTTATATCTGCAGGTAATTCAGGAGCATTACTTACAGGAGCAACACTATTAGTCGGAAGAATAAAAGGAATAGACAGACCAGCACTAGCAGGAATATTACCAGCATATCATAGCCAATTATTACTTATTGATGCAGGCTCAAATACAAACTGTAAGCCAATTAACTTATTACAATTTGCACAAATGTCTACAATATATATAAGAAATACATTTGGTATTGAGCATCCAGCAATAGGATTGCTAAACATCGGAACAGAAGAAACAAAAGGAAATGATTTAGTAAAAGAAAGTTATAAATTACTAAAAGAAAAATCAGAAGAACTAGGAATAAACTTTGTAGGAAATGTAGAGGGAAGAGATGCATTTTCTGGAAAAATAGATGCAATAGTAACAGATGGATTTACAGGAAATGTATTTTTAAAAACAACAGAAGGATTAGGAAAATTTGTTAAAAAAACATTACTAGAAAGCTTTATGAAAAACTTACTTTCTAAAGTTTTAGCAATACCATCATTACCAGCATTAAAAAGATTTTCAAAAGAAATGGACTATAAATCATATGGGGGAGCATTATTTTTAGGAGTAAAAAAACCAGTTGTAAAAGCACATGGAAGTAGTGATGAATTATTATTTGAATACACAATAATTCAAGCAGAAAAATTTGTAGAAAATCAAGCAGTAGAAAAAATGATAAAAGAATTTGAAAAAACCAATTAAAAGGAATTTTTGGGACGGACTCATTTTTCCCTTTTTACAAAAAAAGAAAAAATGAGTCCATCCTAAGTTATTCTTAATTAGTTTTTGACTTACTTGTATAAAAATAAAAATATTTTGCAATTTTACTTGACAAAAGTGTGAACATATAATATAAAGATACTATAATTAAGATTGTAAATAGAAACTTGAGAGGAGGTGAACTCAAAGAGATGAGTTCAGAAGAAATATTAGAAAAAGTAAAAGGAATAATAGTTGAACAATTAGGTGTAGCTGATACAGCTGTAACTATGGAAGCTTCATTTATAGATGATTTAGGTGCAGATTCATTAGACATAGTTGAATTAGTAATGGCAATTGAAGAAGAATTTGATATAGAAATTCCAGATAGCGATGCAGAAAAAGTTGTAACAGTAGGAGATGTTGTTGACTATATTAAAGAAAATGTACAATAATCAGTATTGTACATTATTATATGTTTAATAAAAATTGAAAAATACCTATTATATGTAAAATATAACAGGTATTTTTTATTGTATAAAAAAATTGACATTTTCATAGCATTTAATTATTTTAACTCGGATAAAATGGATTCCCTCATTGTATGCCTATTAACCTTTTTTGTTTGGACAAAATGGAGTGTCCCTATTATCCGAGAAGATTCATTATGATATCTTGATAATTTTCAAAAAAGTAATTTAAATAATTTAAAACACTATTCTTACTAATTTCATTTTTAACAACAATATCACAAGAAGTAACAATATTTTTATCTGTCCTAACTTCTATATTTCCAATAACAGTATCTTTAGAAATAGGAGCTATCAAATTAAAATCACAACTAATTTTACAGGTTATGCTATCAACTAAAGATTTTTCTATTGGTACAGTGCTAAATTTTAAATTTGCAACTTCTATCTCAGGTATAGAATCAAAACTTTTTTCTACAGATATATTCTTTATGTTCTCAGTTTTCCATTCATTAAAAGAAGTATTTACTATTTCTTCAAGATTTATTACTTCAAAATTTTTAAAACAATATTCAATTAGTTTTATACTATCTTTAGTCCTAAAATTTTTAGTATCAGCCCCTAAAACAACACAAATAATATCCATATTATTTCTTTTACAACTAGTAACTAAGCATCTATTAGCACCATTTGTAAAACCTGTTTTTACACCATATACACCATCTAAACTTCCAAGAAGTTCATTTGTATTATGAATCGATTTTCCATAACCATTTATAGTAACTGTATAATTAGTAGTATTTACTATTTGAGCAAATGTTTTATTCTGCAAAGCATAATTTGTAAGTAAAGCAAGTTCATAAGCAGTTGTATAATGTTCATCAGAATCTAAACCATGAGGGGTCACAAAATGACTATTACTTAAATTTAATTCAATAGCTTTTTTGTTCATTTTCTCAGCAAAAGCCTCTACACTTCCAGCACAATGTTCTGCTAAAGCAACAGCACAATCATTACCAGAACATAACATTAAACCATATAAAAGATCTTTTACAGATATTTTATCTTGATACTTTAATCCAAGTCTTGAACCACCAGTATTAGCAGTTTTTTTAGAAATTTCTACAACATCAGAAAGATTGCAATTTTCAATAATTATAGTAGCAGTCATTATTTTTGTAGTAGAAGCCATTTTTCTTTTTTGATTCTCATTTTTGCCAACCAAAACTTGATTAGAATTTCTATCTATAACAACATATGCTCGTGAATTTATATCAGAAATATTAGGAGTATTATCTTGAATTTCACTATTTACATCAATTATTTCATCTTCTAATAAATCATCTGCATAAATATATGTATTTGTATAAATAATCATTAAACAAACTAAAATACATGTAATTACTTTTAACAATAATTTTTTCATAACAAAACCTCTATATAAATTATATAAAATAAAATTCTAATTATGATAATACAAATAAAAAATGTTATGCTTCACATACTTATTTTTATAGAGAAGCTTCCTAAAAGAAGTTTATTTTATTTATGAATTATAATAATAAAATCTTATTCTACAAAATTTTATGTAAAGGTTGATTTTGTAACTAAAATGTAATATAATTATAATGTACTTGAAATAAATTCAAATAGTATCTAAAACCCTATATCCGTAAGGGTTTAAACTATCAAATTTCAAGTTAAATAATAAGGAAAAAGATACTATTGACTATTTTATAAATTATTGTTAAATTTATATTAGTAAATAAAGTATTTTCTAAAGGAGAAGATGAGTAATGAACGTGAAAAAAACAAGTTTTTTATCAGCTTTTGTAATTTTGTTTTTAAGTTTAATATTCTTTTTTAATACAAATTCAAAAGCAGCAACAGTTAACCCACCAATATATCTAGGAATACAAGAATACAGAACAAATACAGATCCAACAAATATGGCATATGGAATAGGAAATCCAGATAGAAATGGTTCGGAGGTAGCAGATATAAAAGGAGCGAAAATATGGGATATTGTACAATATAGTAGCGAAAGTGACACAAATTATGATAATACAGTTAACTATTATTGTGTAAAAGCAGGAGTAGGATTCAGAAATACTGGAGATAAATTAACATATAATGTCTCATATGATTTTAAAGCAGATAGAAATACAATGTTAGGTTTAACAAATAATGAACCAGTAAACTCAATAGTGCAAGATGAAGTATATTATAAAATATTAGCATTAACAGATTTAATGTATATACCAGGAGAATCAGAAGAAACAGAAAAAATGGAACTAATAACAAATGCATTAAGAGCTGGTAATTTAATGGAAGACTATTCAGTATATCTAACAGATGTAGATTTAGAAGCAGTACAACAAGCAGCTCTATGGTATTTTACAAATTATGATGATGAACTATTTGACAATGTATATAATCAACTAGGATTGCAAAATATGCAATGGTTTACATATAAAATACAAGGAGAAGATGACGAATATAAAGCATTTAGTGATTATCCATATGGAGAGTATGAAGAAGGATTACAAAGACAAAAACAAGCAATAGCGGTATATAATTATTTAATAAATACAGCAATAGCAAATGAACAAAGTTATAAAAATGGAACAGCAGAATCTAGAACACAAATTACTTTATATACACATGCAACAAATGGAAATAATACACAACCAATAATAAAAATAGAAAAATTACCACCAGAAGAAAAAGAATTTGATTTAGCATTAAGAAAATATATAACAAAAATAGACAATGTAGAATTATCTACAGAAAACACAAGAGTGCCAAGTATTGATGAAGCAACATTAACAGCATCTACAACAGCTACATATAAACATAGAAAAGACCCAGTTGCAGTTTCAACTGGTACAGTAGTTACATATAATTTAACAATATATAATGAAGGAGAAAAACCAGGAAGAGCAACAAAAATAGTAGATCAACTACCAACAGGACTAATATATAAAGATATAAAGACTGATGGATTTACAGTAGATTATGATGAAGCAACAAATAGAATTACAATAACAAGAAGTGAAAATAATACAACTAATTTAGATGCATATACACAAGGAAATTTACAATCAGAAACAATAGAAATAGAATGTGAAGTAACACAAAAACCAGATAGTAATAATAGTATAGTATTAACAAATGTTGCATGGATACAAGAAGAATATGATGCAGAAGATAATGTTACAATAACAAATCAAGAAGGAGCAGATAGAGATTCAGAACCTGCAACAGTACCAGATGTTAACAAAGACAACATGACAGACTATAAAGGAACAACAGATGAAACAGACTTATCACAAAATGTATATTATCCAGGTGAGCAAGATGATGATGACTTTGAAAAACTAATAATTATGCCAAAAGCATTTGACTTAAAACTAATAAAAAGAATAGCCCAAGTAAATGGACAAGTTGTACCAGAAAGATTAAATAGTGTAGATGTAACAAACTTAGCAAATGGAACACAAACAACAGCAGATTATGATATGAATAAAACACCTGTAACAGTAAAACAGGGAGATATAGTAAAATATACTTTACGTGTATATAATGAAGGAGACATAGATGGATATGCTTCAGAAATTTCAGAAGATATTCCAGAAGGATTAGAATTTTTATGGTCAGAAAAAGTTGATGGTGAACTAGATCAAGATACTAGCTTAACAGAACAAGAAAAAGAAGCTATAAAATATAATCAAGGAATATGGAGTATTGGAGAATATGATACAGAAAATAGTAAAGTAACAATGATTACTACAGATTATTTAGCTAAAGGACAAGGAGCAGAAGCAGTAACAGAAAATGCAAACTTAATTAAAGCATTTGATAAATCAAAAGGATATATAGATACAGAAACAGAAAAAAATCCAGACTATAAAGAAGTATCAGTATATATGAAAGTTGTTTCAACAGATTCTGCTGGAACAGTAATAAGAAATGAAGCAGCAATTACAGAAGACACAGATGCAAATGGAGACCCAGTAGATGATAGAGACTCACAACCAGAAAATTGGCCAGGAAGAGAACCAGAACATCAATATCAAGATGATGAAGATTATGACAATATAGTTTTAGAAGTATTTGATTTAGCATTAAGAAAGTTCATAGTAGCAGTTAGCCCAGATGTAAATATTGAAGAAGCAGATTATCTTGTAGATGAAGATGGAACATATTTAAGAGCACCACAAGTTGATACATCAAAATTAAACCAAATAGGAGAAGATGGACAAACTATAACAACAGCAACATATAATCATCCAAAAACACCAGTACAAGTTAATAAAAATAATTATGTAGTATATATGTTTAGAGTATATAATGAAGGACAAATAGATGGATATGTAACAGAAATTACAGATTATCTACCAGAACAATTAGAATTTGTAGAAGACAAATTCAATGATGAATATGGTTGGACAGTATCAGAAGATGGAAGAGTTGTAAAAACAGACTATTTAAAAGATACTATAATAAATAAAGCAACAGAAAATCAAAATGGAAATATTGTTTTAACATACAAAGAAGTTCCAATTTTATGCAAAGTAAAAGATACAGCAAATTATAAAGAAAATATAACAAATATTGCAGAAATAACAGATTTTAAAGATGAAGATGGAGAAGACATAGTAGATAGAGATTCACAAAAAGACAATGTAACTTTACCATCAGACGAAGAATTACCAGCTTATAAAGAAGATGAAGTTGGAGAATATGTACCAGGACAGCAAGATGATGACGATTTTGAAAAAGTTATAATAAGACCATTTGATTTAGCTTTAAGAAAATTCATAACAGCAGTAGATGATAAAGAAGTAACAACAAGACTTCCAGAATTAACATACAATAAAGAAGAAGAAAAAATAGAATATAATCATACAAAAGATCCAGTAGAAGTTGTAACAGGAGATATAGTAACATATACAATAAGAATATATAATGAAGGTGAAATTGCAGGATATGCAAAAGAAGTAGCAGATGATATACCAGCAGGACTAGAATTCTTACCAGAAAACGAAACAAACCAAGAATACAGATGGGTAATGTATGAT
>CAJFJM010000071.1 GCA_904384245.1 uncultured Clostridia bacterium | reverse complement strand
TTTTTTATTCGTTTTCTTCTAATAAAAATATTTAAAAATATTAATTTTTTAAAGTTTTTTCTTATTATCTACAAAAATATCTTTTGCATTTTTATTTTACATTTTTTATTGAAATAAGTCAATGTATTATAACGATTTATTTCTACTAATATGTTAGCATTTTTATTTTTTATATAAATTCTTAAAAATGCTATAGATATACATTTCCCCCTTTCGTTTTTCTATTACAATTTACGTCTAAAATAAATTGCTTATAATAATGTGTTTTTCTTTAACTAAATATTTTGCCACTGTAAAGTTTTCTACTTTTTTAACAACGCTTTTTTCATGTTATAAAATGTTAATAAATTTTTTTTACATCTTATATGCAAAATATAGCTTTAAGACTTTTTATGAATAATTTATTTTTACTTTTCATTCTTTAAGTTAAATACTTAAAGAAAATTGCTAAAGTCGCTATATGTTGAAATATCTGGTTTTTCCAAAAAAATAAATTATTTTTTTTTATCTAGAATTCTTAAAATTTTTTAAAAAATTTTTATGAAATGCTTGATTAAACTATTATTTATTGATAAAATTTAGACAAGCAAATTTCTTTAAGTATTTAACTTACGGAAAATTGCTTATTTTTTTATCAAATTTTATACTGGAAAATTTTTATTTTTAAAATTTTCAAAATTATAAATAATCCCAATTAAAACGGTTACAATAATTTTCAGGAGGTGAAAAAATGAAAAATTCATTAAAATTCATTTTATTTTTCATAGCAATAATTTCTATGTTATTTATAATTCCTAGTTTTAGTAATGCTGCAACACCAGTTACTGATGAAGAAAGTTTAAATAATGCTATTTCTAGTGCAGATGTTGGTGCAACAGTTACATTACAAAATAATATAACAGTAACAAAACCAATAGTAATTGCTAAAGAGCTTACTATTGATGGTAATGGCTTTACAGTAACTGGCTCTAGTGATTGGACTTCAACATCAGGTAACCAAACTATGTTTACAGCGCAATTTTCAGCTGCTAAACTTACTCTTAAAAATATAAATTTACAAAATGGTCCAAAATACGGTGTTCAATCTTATGATGGTGCTACTGTAATTTTAAATAATGTTTCAATTACAGGTTTTAGATATGGTGCTGTTCTTGCTAATGGTGGTAATGTAGAAGTTCAAAAATTACACTTAGGATATAATGGTACTGGAGCAAATAATGGTATAGAAATAGATAAAGGTGCTGCTGCTACTAATAATCCTACTTTAACTTTAAATGGTGTGTTAACAACTGATACAAACGAAAATGTTGTACGTGTTGCTGAAAATGGTAGTCTTACAGAATTTACTGTAACAAATACACCTAATACTACAAATAAAGTTGTTATTGCTGGAGATAAGGTTGTTTTAACTGATTCTGCTGACAATGTAATTTCTGAAACAACTTTACCAGAAAAAGCAACTGCTAATGCAGATACTCAAAATGCTATTATTACATTAGTTGTTAATGATAAAACAAATAAAATAGTTGTTGATTTAGGTAAAACTATAACTGCTGATTTATTAAAATCTCATATTCAATTAGAAGCTGATTATGCTGTAGATGGTTTTTATGTAGATTCACAATTTGCCACTGCTTTTAATTTTAATGAACCTATAAATGCTGATACAACTATTTATGCTAAAATTTCTAAAGTCGAAACTAATGTACCAGAAAATGTTGTTTCAGATAATGAAAATAACAATGCAGAAAAAGATGAGACTCCTAAAACAGGTATTCCAAGTTATTTAGGACTTGCTGCAGTAGTAATAATATTCTCAACATCAATTATTATTTCTATGAAGAAGAAGGATATAAAAGGATAGGTTTTATACTATCCTTTTTATATAATAAGATAAAAATGCAAGAAAATGATAAATTTTGTGATATTCATAATGGAAATAATATACTTTATAATAAGGTTGAAAATGAAAAAAATAATATTACTATATTCGATGATAATCAAATTAGAGATGAAAAAAATATTAGTAATTTAATTGATAATAAACAAACTAAAACTAAAAAAAATATTAGTAATTCTGCGAAAATTAAATATGTTATTATTTTTTTTATTTATATTATATTATTATTATCTATTATTATTTCTGTAATTTATATTATAAATTCTTTTTCATTAAAAAAAGAAGCAGAAGAAGAAAGTAATTTGATAAATACAATAGAAGTTGATGAGAATAAAGTTACTAAAGTCGAAACTGAAAGGATGCTTCAGGTGCAAAGTTTAAAGACTGAAAATCCAGATATTGTTGGTTGGCTTGAAATTAAAGGTACAAATGTTAGTTATCCTGTTCTTCAAGGCTCTGATAATGAATTTTATATGACTCATAATTATAAAAAAGAAAAATCAAAAAATGGTTCTATCTTTTTATCTAAGGATTATGATTGGAATCTTCCAAGTACAAATTTATTGATTTATGGTCATAATATGCAAAATGGAACTATGTTTGAGGAATTATTAAAATATGCTGACTATAATTTTTATGTTCAACATCCTATAATAAATTTCACTACTGTGGATGAAGATGCAGAATATGAAATTATTTCTGTTTTTAAGTCTAGAGTTTATTATAAGTCTGAACAAAATGTTTTTAGATATTATTATTTTATAAATGCCGAAACAGAAGATGAATATAATGAATTTGTAAGTAATGCTAAAAATGCTTCACTTTATAATATTGATGCTAATGCAACTTATGGTGATCAGTTAATAACTTTGTCTACTTGTTCGTATCATGTTAAAGATGGTAGGTTTGCAGTTGTTGGGAGAAAAATTTCTTCGGACATTGTGGACACGCAAAAACGTCCGGAAAATTAGTTGGGTTACTAATATTCTGAACGTTTTTTGCTTTTATTACGTTTATTGTTTGATTACTTTTTTGACTCTTTCAATAAATTCTTCTTTATTTGATAATGCTTGTCTTAATTCTTTGATTGCTTCATCAAATTCTTTGTCTTCTAGATATACTTTGGCATATCCATTTTCTCCATATTTTTCGCTTAAATGTTGGTATATTCTTTCTATTTGTTCCTCTTCTGACAGTCCTGCATAGTTTCTTTTTCCATAAGAATATGACCTTTTTATTGTGTTGTCTATGTCTATGATTGTTCTATCTGCTGTACTTACTATCATTCCATATATACTTCTTGGCTTGTGATCACTTGATGCTCTGTGGTCTTCTATTGCTTCTTTGATTATTTCTCTTTGTTCATCTGTAAACCATTTTTTTATTTTTTCGTCTTCCATAAATATTTCTGCTGATATGATTTCATGTCTTTTCCTATCTATATAGTGTCCTATGTCATGATATGCTGCTATTGTGTAGGACATATCTAAATTTGCGTTGTGTTGTTTTGCAAATTTTAGGCTTCTTTTTATTACTGTTTTTATATGTTTTATTCCATGTCCTTCTTCATTTCTTTGGTATAGTGGGAATATTTCATCTTCTATGTATTTTACTAATTCTGGATTTATGTTTTCTTTTATGTTTAATGGTGCATTGTTGTTGATGGTTAAATCTTCTGACTCTGTTAAATTTTCTTGCATTAACTTTAAATATTTGTCAGTAAATTCTTGTAATTTATCTTTTTTTCCTGTTAATCTAGCCATTAATTCTTCCGCTTCTTTATATGTATTTTTATATTCTTCTTTTGTTATTTCCATTCTATTTAAAGCTTCTTTTAGTTCATCTTCGTCAAGTAATATTATTTCTCCTGTTGGTGTTACAACAACATCTAGATATAAATCATCTTCATAAGGTATACCATTTTCTTTTCCAATTTCTCTTGCAATATCGAAATACCATTCTACAATTTTATCATTCTCATCATATATTGCTGTTAATTTTACTTTTGAACTATAGTCATAAAATTCTAACCATTTATAATTATTATCTATTATACTTTTACCATTTGGTATGGTTATTTTATTTGGAACATCAATTAAATTATAAAAATATATGTCTCCTATAAAAATTTTTTCTTTTACTGTTATTGTCTTTAAATCTAATTTTTTTACTTCTTCTTTGGTAAATCTATTTGCATATCTCTTTTTTAGGCTTATCCAATATCTTTGGTCTATTTTTCCATCTTCTGCTTGTATTTCATTTTCTAAAATCCCACCATTATTTATAATGCTTTTTCTAGATGCTATATTATCTTTATAGCAAACCATTAGTACCCTATCAATTCCTAGCTTTTTACATTCTTCTAACGCTAGTCTAATCATTTCTGTTGCATAGCCTTTTCTTCTTTCTGATGGTCTAACTCCATCGCCTATGTGCCCTATATTTTTAAGTAATTTTTCATTTAATTTATGTCTTATTTGTATTGTTCCAATAACTTTGTTGTCTGATTTTCTTACCCCTAAAAATATTGTTGAAGGCACTTTGTTTTCTTCTATGGTTTTTTCTGATAAGTTTTTTGAGATTTTTAATAACCATTCATCAAAATTTTTTATTTTATCTAAACCTCCATCCCCTGCTAAATCAAATTCTCCGTTATCAAAATGTTCTTTTAGATATTCTTCTATTTGTTCTTTGTATTCTTTTGTTGGGAATACTAATTTTAGTTTTCCTTTTGCATTCATTTTGATTACCTCCTTTCACTTTTATAAGTTTCTTATTTGTTTTTATACCATTTTGCGAATTCTTTCATTGAATCCGTTGATTTATATTTTGTCCTGTTTGTTCTTTCTTCATCTGTCATTTGAGCTAAAGTTTTTTCATATCCATATGGTTTAAATATATACCATAAATCTGACCATTTTTTATCTGTATCATTTCCTAATATTTGTTTTGCGAGTGTTCCTTCGTGTTTTCCCATAAATTGATGCAATTCTTTTCCGTCATAATATGATAAACATTCTGTAAATTTGCAATTTCTATTTTCTTTTCCTTCCATCAATTTTAGTATTCCTTCTATTCCTATGGTGTCTAAAGCAAAATTTACAAATGCTCTTGGAAATCCATCTAGCTCATTTATCCAAAAACCACAATCTAATGAAATACATGGTTTATTTACTAATTTATAGGCTTCTTTTACTTTGTATTCTGATATGTATTTTATGTCATCACTTCTTGGTTCTTCTAGCTCGTATTCGTATATTTTAAAATTGACTCCGTTTAATTGTTTTTTTGCTGATTCTATTTTTCCTTTATTGTGTGTTACAAATACTATTTCTTCCATCTTTTTGGTCCTCCTTTTGGATTTTTTTATTTAAATAATTGCATTTACAAATTATTTTTTAACTTTATACATATAACCAATTTAATATTTCTTTAGAAATACTTAAATCTCCTCTACCTACGCCAATTTCTATATCTGGTTTTGAACTTCCATGATAGTCACTACCACCACTTATGTATAAATTATTGTTTTTAGTATAATCAATTAAGATATTTCTTTGTTCTTGATTTGCTGATGGATGGAAACATTCTATGCCGTCAAGTTCCTTTTCTTCTCTCAAATTATTTATAAATTCCATTGTATCTTTAAATTTATATTCAAATGGATGTGCTAGAAATGCTTTTCCTCCAGATTTGTGAATAATATCAATTACTTCTTTATACTTTGGTCTAAATTCTATACGATTTACAAAATAAATACTTTCTGGATTTGCTAAACCTTTTCTAAAAAACACACCAAGAGATTCTGTAAATTCTCCTAATATTTTGTAATTTTCTTTATGTTTCATCAATTCCTCATAAATTGAAATTTCTACATATCCAGTTGATTTCGGTTTTATTATTTGACTTTCATCATATTTAAGTCCTTGTTTATCACATATATCCAATAATCTTCTATAGCATATTTCTTGTTGTTCTTTTAATTTTTGGCTTGAATAATACTTTTGGCACCATTCATTTATTATATTAGGCTCTATATTATATCCTAGTATTTCAATATTTTTATTTTGAAATACTGCATTTAATTCTACTCCTTTTATAACTTTACCGCTAAAAATATTGTTATTTTTTAATGCTTCATCTTCATATTGCTTAACAGTATTATGGTCTGTTATTGATATATATTCTAATTTTTTATTTTCGCACATTTTTAATATTTCTGTAATATTTTTATCACCGTCTGAATAAGTTGTATGTATATGTAAATCTATCATTTATATCACCTCATATAATTATGTGTTAATATTCTTTTAAATCGTATTTAACTAATTTTCGACATCATATTTAAATAATTTATGGTAAAAAATTTTATTCTTTATTTATTGCTTTTTAATTAACTTATCAAAATTGGATTTATATTTTTCATTTAATTTTCTATATATTGGTTTCATTTTTGGCTCATTTGTAATTTCTACTGCTTTTTCAATATCAATCCATTTTACTCCACTATTTTCATCTTCTTTTATTTTTAATATTTCATTTTCATTGGCTTCTAATAGAAAACAGCAATCTAAATGTAAATGTGAAGATATAAATTTTTCCCTTTTTATATGGCTATCTACTGTGAGTATTTGAATTCCAAATATTCCATCACTTAATAATTTTAAATTTTTTAGTCCTGTTTCTTCTTCCGCTTCTTTTAATGCTACATGTAATAGATTGCTATCTCCGTCCGCATGCCCACCAGTCCATGCCCATGATTTATAAATATTATGATAAATCATTAGCACTTTCGTCCTTTCTTTGTTTATAATCCAGTTTGATGCTGTGAAATGACATATTTTGTTTTCTCTTGTTAATACGTCTTTAAATGTATTTATACAGTTGAGCATTATTTCTTTATCGCTTTTTTCTTGTTCATTATATGGTTTATAGTTTTCTATTTGCTCTTTTAAATTCATTTTTCTCAACCTCTTTTTTTATTTTATTTTGTTTCATTTCCTATTTATCTTATTTCATATCTCCAGCCTGGTTGCCAATTCTTTGTTTTTCTCCAATCGTTATCTATTGCTTCTTTCCAACTAATATTTTTTGTTATAACTTCTAAAGCTAATGTTGTATTTTCTCCATTTAAATCTCCATAATTACATTCTCTTATTCTTTTATCATGTAATATCACTTTTGAATCTTTGAATGTATATTTAGCTGAATCTATTGCTCTTTTCAAATCTGAACTAATTACTAAATCTATTTCATTTAAATCTATTTGTTCTCGCAATCTAATGCTTTGTTCTATTCCTTTTTCACTTAATTTTCCATGTAACCATCCTGTAGATTTATGGTTTATATTATCTGTAGTTGTTCCATGAACAAAATAAATTATTTTAACTGCCATATTTTTCAATCTCCTTTAGTATTTATCTAGTTTTCCGAGTGTACTAAAATTAGTATTTTCAGTTCAAGTCAGTGATTTTTTACATCATTTTTTGCATGAAATTTTTGTTTTTTATTAATTCTTAAATTTTTTTTCTTCTCTTCTTGAACTAGTAACTCTTGATTCATTTATTTCTTCTGGTTTAATCTTTGTTCCTTCTACAAATCTATATCTTTCTTCTAACTATTTTTTATTTCTCTATCTATCCACGACATTATTACATTTACTATATAATCCTTCTGCTCCTCGTTCAGTTCTATTCCTTTTTGTATTTTATGCCATTTATACAAACAGCCTCTACAACAAGTTGCAGTAGCATGTTGTGCT
>CAJFJM010000070.1 GCA_904384245.1 uncultured Clostridia bacterium | reverse complement strand
AAAATACAATATTTAAACAAAGAAAAATGCCTAAAACTAGACATTAATCTTACAAATGGAATTTACTTTTTTAAATAGAAGTTACTTTTTTAATTGACCAAATATTCTTGAAAGATTGACAAACACAAACAAACATTCTATAATAAAAGCGGTGATACTATGGAACGTCAAATATTACACGTAGATGTAAACAATGCATTTTTAAGTTGGACAGCACTAGAAATGTTAAAAAATGGAAGCAAAATAGATATAAGAGAAATACCAGCAATAATAGGAGGAGACGAAAGTAAAAGGTCAGGAATAGTTCTAGCAAAAAGTATGAAAGCAAAAGAATGTGGAATAAAAACAGCAGACACAATATATCAAGCAAAAATGAAATGTCCAGGACTAAAAATTTTCCCGTCAAACTTTAAAATATATAAAGAAAACTCAAATAAATTATACAACCTATTATTACAATACACAGACAAAATAGAAAGATTTAGCATAGACGAATGTTTTTTAGATATGACAAATTATCTAATGAATGATACATTATTAAACAAAGGAAAAGAAATAAATAAAAGAGTAAAAGAAGAATTAGGATTTACTGTAAATGTTGGAGTAGCACATAATAAATTACTAGCCAAAATGGCATCAGACTTTACAAAACCAGACAGAGTACACACATTATGGGAAGAAGAAATACCAACAAAAATGTGGAATTTACCAGTATCAGAGTTATTCATGTTAGGCAAAAGAACAGTACCCAAATTATATAATATGCAAATAAAAACAATAGGAGATTTAGCAAAATCAAACAAAGAAATGCTAGCAAAAAAATTCGGAAAACATGGAATTATGATGTGGGAATATGCCAATGGAATAGATAATTCAGAAGTAAAATACAAACCAGAAAAACCAAAAGGAATAGGAAACTCAATAACACTCCCACAAGACATATCAGAAATAGAAAAATTAGAAGAAATTTTATTAAGTATAGCAGACCAAGTAGGATATAGACTAAGAAAAGAAAAAATGTATGCAAATGTAATAAATGTACAATTAAGAACAAAAAATTTTATAGACACATCACACCAAAAAAAATTACCAGCACCAACATCAAGCACAAAAGAAATATACAAAACAGCAAAAGAAATATTAAAAGAAATGTATAGAAAAGGAACACCAATAAGATTAATAGGTTTAAGAGTAGACAATTTAACAGAAACAGAACAAAATCAAAAACAAATATCACTATTTGACAATTTAGAAAGTACAGAAAACCAAAAAGATAAAGAAAAACAGAAAAAATTAGATGAAACATTAGATAAAATAAAAGAAAAATATGGAGATAATCTAATAACAAGAGCAGGGAAAATGCAAGTAGAAGATTTTGTTAAATTTAAAAAATATGAAATAAAAAAAGAAGATAAAAAAGGATAACTTTCTTATTATATAGGAAAAATCTACTAAAAAAATAGACTCTATATAGATTTTTCCGTATATAACAAGAAAGATTACATCTAAAAAGACCTGCGTAAGCATTACTTATTTAGCTTCGGAATCTTTCTTATAACAAATCAAAAAATACTTAATATCAAAATAAGAAACATCATCAGGCAAAATCTCCTTAATAGGTTTTAATTTCTCAAACCCAACCTTATCTATAGCATCAAAAATCAAATCCTTATATTCAGTATGAACACAACTATCAAGGTTAATAGGCATATCATTTTCAAAACAATAAAGTAAATGATTCTCAATAGTATTAACAGTAAGACCACGAATATTAGCAATCTCCTTCATAGACTTACCACTAGTAAACATATTATAACTAAGTATTTTAGTGTCCTCTTTAGGCTTAATTTCAACATCTTTAATATCTTTTTCAACATTCTTTTCAATATCTTTAACATTTCTAACAGATTCTACATTGTCAACATCTTTATCAACTATATCATTTTCTTTAAATTTACTAATATTCTTATTCTTTTTAACAAATTGAGTATCAGGCTTTTTTATATCATGTAATCTAACATAATCAATAATAGCATTTAAAAAAGCAGAACCATATTGCTCAAATTTATAATCTCCAACACCATCAATATTCATAAATTCATCCACAGTTGTTGGAAAAAATGTGGACATCTGTTTCAAAGAAGTATCTGTAAATATAATAAAAGGAGGCAATCTTAAGTTTTGAGAAATCTCCAACCTAAGCTTACGTAAAATTTCAAATAAATCAGCATCAAAATTATTTAAAGCAAAATCATTATCTTGAGAGCCAGATTTACCTAAAACTTTCTTATCTGTAGGCATTTTTTCTGGAATTTTATCAATTTTTCTCTTTATAAACACACTCTTATTATTAAACAAAACATCATTAGCATTTTTTGTAAGTTTCAAAACAGGATATTGTTCTCCTACAGAACAAATATAATCCTCAGTAATTAAAAAAGAAATTAAATCCTTAATAGTATCTTTAGAATAATCCTTCATAATACCATGTGTAGAAAGACTATCAAAACCTAAAGACCTAATTTTAGCAGAATTAGACCCTTTTAAAACGTCAGCAACAAGGACTAATCCAAATCTCTCATGCATACGTTTAATACAAGACAAAATCTTTTTACTATCAGTAGTAATATCAGTAACTTCAATCTCTGAATTACAATTACTACAATTATTACACTCGTCAAAATCTGGAACTTCACCAAAATATTCTAATATATATTTTCTCAAACACTTATCAGTATTACAATAATCAACAATATCATTCAATTTTTTAATTTCTATAGGATGATTTTCACTAGAAGAACTTTGTTCAATAAGAAGTTTATTTGTAACAATATCAGAACGACTAAAAAGCAAAATACAATCAGAAAAGTCACCATCTCTACCAGCACGACCAGCTTCTTGGTAATAACTCTCTAGGTCTCTAGGCATATTATAATGAATAACATATCTAATATTAGATTTATCAATTCCCATACCAAAAGCATTTGTAGCAACCATTACATCAGTCCTATCATACACAAAATCATCTTGATTTAAAGTTCTCTCTTTTTCACTCAAACCCGCATGATATCTACTAACTTTAACACCCATATTACTTAAATCCTTATACAAATCATCAACAGATTTTCTAGTTAAACAATAAATAATACCAGAATTATTAGGATGATTATCAATATAATCAAAAACAAATTTTTTCTTATTATCAGGAGACTGAGTAGAAAAAAACAAATTTTTTCTATCAAAACCAGTAGTAAGAACAAAAGGATTATTAAGGTGCAAAGCACTAACAATATCATTTTTAACACTATCAGTAGCAGTCGCAGTAAAAGCAGAAACAATCGGCCTGTTTTTTAGATTTAAAATAACATTTGCAATCTCCCTATAACTAGGCCTAAAATCATGACCCCAACGAGAGATACAATGAGCCTCATCAATAGCAAACATAGAAATATTAAGAGATTGTAATAAGCTCAAAAAACTATCAGTAGCAAGCCTTTCTGGAGCAACATAAACAATTTTATATAAACCATAAGAAATATTTTTTAAAGTCTGCATATGCTCTAAAGAAGATAAAGAACTATTTACAAATGTTGCAGGAATACCAATTTGATTTAAACTATCAACTTGATCCTTCATAAGAGAAATTAAAGGAGAAACAACGATAGTAATACCATCAAAAAGTAAAGCAGGAATTTGATAACAAATAGACTTACCAGCACCAGTAGGCATAATTCCAAGCGAATCCTGTTTATTTAAAATATGAGAAATAATCTCAGCTTGACCTTTTCTAAAATCATCATATCCAAAATGTTTCTTAAGTAAAACTTTTGCATCATTAAGTAATGAATCCATAAAAACCTTCTTTCTAGTGTAATTACCCCTATCTAACTACCAAAATTATACAAAAAATACACACAAAAGTAAAGTAAAAATTAAAATTATAGAATTTAACTTTATTTAATTAAATGTCAAAAAATGTAACTTATTGCGATGAAAAGTTGTTGCAATACTAAGAAAAAAGGAGTATGATAAAATAAGTTTCGAAGCTAAAAAAATAAAATCTTTTGTAAGAAATTTAAATAATACCATAAGAAAACAATAAAAAGTCAAACACAAAAGAAATAAAGAGAGGAGAAGTGTTTTGAGAGTGTTTTTTGGAGGAAGATTTATAGAAAAAGAAAAATTAGAAAATGAAGGAATCTATCATCCTATAAAATTAGAATATTATAAAAGAATAAATGAGGAGGAATACATAAGAGGAGAAAACAATAAATTTGGAATAAGTGTAGTAAAGACAGAATATTTGCCAGAAAGAACAAAGGTTGAACAAAAAGATATTAAATATTTAACAAATGATGAAAGGAAAATAGATAAGGTATTAAATTTATTTAAAGAAAATGAAGTTACTCCAATTGGAGTAGATGATGTTATTTGTGACTTATATAAAACTATATTTTAAAATATTTAAAAATATAGAGTTAAGATAATTTATTTTAGATTTCGCTATAAAAATAAGATTGTCAAATTTTAATAAAAAAGATTTTTAAAAAAATTAAAAATTAAGAGAAATTTAAAAAAATTTATAAGGAAAATAAAAAAATAACTTCTAATTTAAGAATTTTTAATAATTTATAAAGTAATAAAAATCAACAAAAAGCTTGCAAAATAAAAAAAAGTAGGCTAGAATACTATAATAGAATAAAAATTAGGAGAGGATAAAATGGCAGATAAACTAATAATAGTGGAGTCACCAGCAAAAGCAAACACAATAAAAAAATTCTTAGGTGGAAATACAAAAGTTGTAGCATCAATGGGTCATATAAGAGACTTACCAAAATCAAAAATGGGAATAGACATAGAGCATGACTTTGAACCACAATATATAAATATAAGAGGAAAAGGAGATTTAATAAAATCTCTAAAAAAAGATGCCAAACAAGCAAAAAAAGTATATCTAGCAACTGACCCTGACCGTGAGGGAGAAGCAATAGCATGGCATTTAGCCAAAATATTAGAAGAAGATAAATCAAAAATTACAAGAGTAACATTTAATGAAATCACAAAAACAGCTGTACAAAAAGCAATAAAACAATCAAGAGATATAGACATAAATTTAGTAGATGCTCAACAAGCAAGAAGAGTATTAGATAGAATAGTTGGATACAAAATAAGCCCTGTACTTTGGAAAAAGGTAAAAAGAGGACTATCAGCAGGAAGAGTACAATCAGTAGCTGTAAAACTAATTGTAGACAGGGAAGAAGAAATAGAAAAATTCATACCAGAAGAATACTGGAATATATATGTTGACTTAAAAGACAAGAAAAGCAAAAAAACATTTGAAGCAAGATTTTATGGAGAAAGTGGAAAAAAGCAAGAAATACACTCAAAAGAGGAAGTAGACACAATATTACAAAACATAAAAGACAAAGAATATATAATATCTGAAGTAAAAAAAGGAGAGAAAAAAAGAACACCAGCACCACCATTTACAACAAGTACAATGCAACAAGAAGCATCAAGAAAATTAGGATTTACATTAAAGAAAACAATGTCAGTAGCACAAGGACTATATGAAGGAGTAAAACTAAAACAAAAAGGAACAGTCGGACTAATAACATATATGAGAACAGACTCAACAAGAATATCAGAAGAAGCAAGAGCATCAGCAAAAGAACAAATAATAAAAATATATGGTGAAGAATATTATGAAAACAGATATTATAAAACAAACAAAGATGCACAAGACGCACACGAAGGCATAAGACCAACATATATAGACATAGATCCAGAAGAAATAAAAGAAGAATTAACAAAAGACCAATACAAACTATATAAATTGATTTACAACAGATTTATGGCAAGCCAAATGAAACCAGCAATTTATGACACGATGGCAGTAACAATAAAAGCAGACAAATATGATTTTAAAGCAAATGGACAAAGCATAAAATTTAAAGGATTTATGACATTATATGTAGAAGGAACAGACGAAAAAGAAGAAAAAGAAGAAGGAATTTTACCACCACTAGAAGAAAATCAAAAAGTAGAATTACAAAAAATAAATCCAAAACAAAGCTTCACAGAGCCACCAGCAAGATACACAGAAGCAAGTTTAGTAAAAGCATTAGAAGAAAAAGGAATAGGAAGGCCAAGTACATATTCGCCAACAATTACAACAATTTTAGAAAGAAGATATGTAGAAAAAATACAAAAACAATTACATCCAACAGAATTAGGAAAAATAGTAAATAAACTATTAACAGAGAATTTTAAAGATGTAATAAATGTAGAATTTACAGCAAAAATCGAAAATGAATTTGACCAAATAGCAGAAGGTAAAGAAGAATGGAAAAAAATGATAAGAGAATTTTATGGTCCATTTGAACAAGAAGTAGAAAAAGTAGAAAAAGAATTAGAACATGTTAAAATAGAAGATGAAGTATCAGATGTAAAATGTGAAAAATGTGGCAGAATGATGGTATATAAATATGGAAGATATGGAAAATTCTTAGCATGTCCAGGCTACCCAGAATGCAAAAATGCAAAACCAATAATAGAAACAATAGATGTACCATGTCCTAAATGTGGAGGAGTTGTTCAAGTACGTAAAACAAAAAAGAGAAGAAATTATTACATCTGTGAACACAATCCAGAAAGCTGTGATTACATATCTTGGAATAAACCAAAACCGGGAGAAAAATGGGAAGAAACAGATAAAGGAAAAGAGGAAAAAGAAGAAATAGAAAAAGAAATTAAAACTAAAAAAAGAACAAAGACAAGTAAGAAAAAAGCAAAATAGAACTGCAAAAATATTGATTTTATAGTTTATTTTGAAAGACATGCAGATAAAGATAGTGTAAAATTGTTAGAATTTACGGCTATAAATAAACCGCCTCCCAAAAGAAGTTGTTATATAAATTTTTTAATTTTCGGCTCTAATCAATGCTTTAGCCCTTCTAAAGATAAAACAAACGAGCCTCTCGACTGATCGCGCTTCCTCATTTATTTTATCTTAAGAAGGGCTACAAGCATTCCAATCACACAAAAATTAAAAAATTTATATAACAACTTCTTTTGAGAGGCTTCTCTACAAAAATAGGGTTAGAAATACACAAAAATACCACTTGACAAGAATAATATTTTTTGCTATTATAATAAATGTCCATCACAAAAACGCAAACATAATCTAGTGTTAAAATAAAAGATTTTCCAAAAGAAAATCAGTCTTAATAAATAATAAAATGCAGGTATAGTTTAGTGGTAAAACGAGACCTTGCCAAGGTTTAGTCACGAGTCCGATTCTCGTTACCTGCTCCATAAATTATTTGGCGACATAGCCAAGAGGCTAAGGCACGAGTCTGCAAAACTCTGATCCCCGGTTCGAATCCGGGTGTCGCCTCCAATTTAAATTAAAAAATATTTGACAAATACAGAAAAAGATGTTATTATATATTTAGCTTAAGCAAATGTGTCATGAGTCGTATGAGACATAAATGTAACTGGTGTGTGTAACTGCAATTACACATACTTTTTTTATGCTAAAATAAAAAGCAGAAACAAACTGCAATTTGTTTCTGCTTTCGACTATGTATGCAACCTAGTCTTTGTCATTCATCTTTTCATCTCTTAATTGATAGTTCTTGTCTTTTTCAGCAAGTAACATTTCAATTAATCGTAAGATTAAGTCGTATGATGACATAGTATGTAACCCCCTTTCCGTCCTTGAGTAAGGATTGCCTTTCTGTCAGTGAAAAGGTTGCTAACATATTACAATATTTTACAGCAAAA
>CAJFJM010000069.1:7956-9799 GCA_904384245.1 uncultured Clostridia bacterium | reverse complement strand
TAAATAATTCTTGCCATATCTGGCTATAAAATCTTCTTTTGTTTTGTTGTAGTATTCTTGCCATTTCTTTTGTGCCATTCTTTTTAGTTTTAAATCTAACTCTTTATTAAAATGCACCCCATAATCGCTTAAATTGTGCCAGTCTCCTCTTAACCATAGCCATAAACCATCTTGTTCACTTAATTTTCTGTTTGCTGTGCCTTCAAAAATGTGGTGTTTGTGTAAATTGCATGTACTTCCTGTTATGTAGCATTCTTTTCCATTTTGTAATATAGATTTCATTTCTTATCCCATTCCTTTAAAAGTGAGTCTATCTCTGATTGCGGTTTAGTTTCTATTCCAAATTGTTTGCATTCTTCTACTAGCAATTCTGTTAATCTTGTCATTTCCTTTGTGTCGTATGTACTAGAACCATAATATGCAACTACATTTGTATATCCTTCTAATTTGCTTTTCATCGTTTCTGTTATCCAACCTAAACCATTTTTACTCCAAGCTTGTCTAAATCTTTCAACTGCTTCATTTTTTACTGGTATTACTTCATAACTTCCTATGTTTCTTATTAAATCTCTGTATATTTCTTCTTTTGGAATATTTAAAACATTTTGTAGTTCTCCTAATAAAACCCAAGCATATGCATTGCTATCTAAACTACGTTTTTTTCTATATTTTTTTAGCTCTATATTTAGCTTTCCATCGTTTTTTAGTTCTTCTACTAGTTCTTTGTTATTTGTATCTAAAAGTATCGTTATTTTTGGTTTTGATGTGTTAAAATCTATGTTTAAATCTGTTATTATTCCTGTTGTGTCTATTTTTGCCATTTAACCACCTACTTTTTTGCTTTAAAATCATTTACTATATTCATATAATTTTTAACTTCTATATCTTCAATTTTTGCATAATCATAACCTGCTAATATTAAAGAAACTACTGCATCAGACATTTTGTTTTTAGCAATTGCTTGTTTTAATGCGTCTACTTTCGTTTTGCTTATTTTCTCTTCTGCCACTTCCTTTTCTGATTGTTCTTTTCCTATATCTGCTCCTTCACTATCACTATATATGCTTTCATAAGCTAATCTTGAATTTTTTAAAACAACTCTATCGAAACATCTTTTTAATGCCATTGCATATGGATATGAATTTTTACAATTTTCTTTACTTACTTCTCCTACTTCGTATAATCCTTGTTCTTTATTACTGTATGTATAAACTAAAGTATTTCCATATCCTTCTTTATCAATAGTTATGCTTTCTGGATTAAATTTTAATTTTTCCTCTAATTTGTCATTTATTTTTAAACAACCAATATGACTTATTATTAACCCTGTGTATTGCATTTTGCCTGTTTTGGTTTCATTCATCAGAATCCAAAAATCGCCTTCCGTTAACCCATATTCTTTTTTGTCTATTATCTCTATTGCTTTCTTTTTTGCTTGTATATATTTAGGACTTTGCCAAACTGGTATATTCTGTCCTTTTTTACTTGAATATTCCTCTTTTTGTTCATTAAACATTTTTTATTCCTCCTCTTTTACTTTTTCTTTTATCCAATTTCCGCTAAAATACCATCCTACTGTTTCTCCTATGTTTTCTATTTGTTCTTGTGTCATTTCTCCATTTTTGCCTCTTGGCTCTATTGTTATTCCTAATTTATCTAATACGTAACTTTCTGCTTCTTGTTCGTCCACTATTTCTTCTGTTTGTATATTTCTGTATTGATACATCTTATTTCCTCCCTCTTGCATTTCTCCTTTTTCTATGCTATAATTAAGCATATAATCATATTTTTATGTGTCTATTAGAAGTTATTTGTTTTGACCGACGATAACTTCTTTTATTTT
>CAJFJM010000069.1:0-7864 GCA_904384245.1 uncultured Clostridia bacterium | reverse complement strand
TTATTAAAATGTGTTACTGCTCTTAATTCTGCTTCTTCTAGTTGATTTCTTAAATCTTTTTTAGTTTCAATTCCTAAAATCATTTTTTCCTCCTTTCTATTTGCAATCTTTACAATAATAATGATTTTGAATGTTATATAAAGTAACATTGCTTTTTCCACATTTTTCACAAACTATTCTTTTACTCATCATTGCTTGTCTTTTTGCTTCTTTTTCTTTATGTGATTTACTATTTTCTTTTGGTTGCATATTTAATACTTTTGCTACTGCACTCATATATCCCATTTTCTTCACTCCTTTACTTTATTTGTTATATTTTGTATAATACGCATGAGCCTGAACACCACGAAAGGTGGTGATGTTATGTCCAAAGAAGAAATTGCTTTACAACTTACATTGAAAAAATTAGATTGTTTACAATTTACTACTCACACTTCCACATCTTTGAATGAAAATTCAAATTTCAATCAAAAATTAGGAGAAGAAATTGCAAATATCTATAATAATGTTTATAAAAACTTACAATTAGATGACACAACTCTTGTGTAAATTACATATTGTATTAGCTATCTCGCACATAGCTTTTACATTGTTTATTATTTGTTCAGGCTCATTATTTACTGCTAATTCTTTATTTATGCTTTTTTCTAAGTTGTCGTTCATTCTGTTTAATCTTTTTATTTCGTCATTTAAATAATCCTTAATATTCATAAATCACTCCTCCTTATCTATAAACTGTTATACAGTTATCTAAAATATAAATTAGTGTGTAATATAAGCTTGTTTCTATTAACAAAAATGCTAATATTTTTGTTGTAGCTCGTCCGATTATGTTGTAGATTTTATTTTTTCTTTTCATTTGTTTTTCAACTCCTTTCAAATATTTTTAATCCTTCATTCTGTAATACTTCTTTAAACTTATCCGCTTCTATGCAATATCCTCCAAAGTTCGTTCCGTATCTTTTGCAAAATTCTGTTGCCTTATTTTTGTTTACTTTATATTTTTCTGCTATTTCTTTTGCATAAATCAATTTAGGTAAACTTTCTTTTTTCTTTATATCTTCTAAGTTTTTGTTTATGGATCTTAAAAGTTCTATTGCATCTTCCAAATTTCTCCTCTCCTTTCTTTTTTGTGTCGAGTTGCGTTTAATTTTGTTCATTTTTCTGAACTTTTAGTGTAAAAAAATATATGTTTACATCTTTTAATTCTATGCTTAGCAATAAACATGCCCTTATTATCTCTTTTGGAGAAAATTCAACGTTGTTGTTTAATTTGTTACTTAACGTTGCCTCATTCATAAGCATTGCAACTGCAAAAGCTGTTTGTGTTCCATATATTTCTTTTATTCTTCCTCTAAGCTTACTAAAATCAAATACTATATCTTCATCTTTAACTTTAATAAAATCTATTCTAGAATTATTTAATGTCATTTTTACACCTCTTTTCTTTGTTCAGTTTTCTTAACTGTCATTATATTATCATTACATTTTTACTTTGTCAACACTTTTTTATAAAAAAATTCAATTTTCTTAATTTTTTTTATAATTTTTATTGCTTTTTTCATAAAAATGAACTAAAATATATAATATGGAGGTACGTTATGAATAATCAATTTGCAACTAGATTAAAACAAGCTATGGATTTAAGAGGAATAAAAGCCTCTGAATTATCTGAAAAAGCTAAAATACCTAAATCAGCTATTAGTCAATATCTATCTGGGTTATATGAAGCTAAGCAGAAAAGCATTTTTAAATTAGCTAATGTTTTAGATGTATCAGAAGGTTGGTTGATGGGATTAGATGTTCCTATGGAAAGAAATACAGATGATATGTTAAAAGAAATAGGAGCTATTCCCCTATCTGAAACAGATACTGTTAAAATTCCTATTTTAGGAACTGTAAAAGCAGGATATAATTATTTAGCACAAGAAAATATAATAGATTATATCTCTTTTAAAGTAGATGGCTCAGATAAAGAAAATTACTATGGATTGTATGTTACTGGGGATAGTATGGAGCCATTATTCGATGAAGGAGATACTGTTATAGTTCACAGACAAGATGATTTCGAAAACGGCGATTATTGTGTTGTTTTAATAAATGGAGATGAGGCAACAGTAAAACAAGTATATAAGGGAGATAATGGAATAATGTTAAAAGCTAACAATCCCTATTATCCACCTAGAATATTTACAAAAGAAGAAATTAGAGATTTACCAGTTAAAGTTATTGGTGTTGTGGAAAAATCTATAAGAAATTTTAAGAAAAAATAAAAGGAGAAATGTTATGTTGTTTGGAAAATCTGCATTAGAGCAAACCTTTGATAAGTTTAGTTATTTTGGTGAAGAAAAACATAAATTCAACAATAAGATAATAAATAAATATAAAAACTCTCCAAATTCTGATGACAAATTAGCTGTAGCTATAGCCTATTTAGGGGAAGGCTCGGAATATAGAAAAGAGTCTATAAAATACTTCGAGGACTTTTTAGCTTTTCCTTCTAATCAATCTTATTTTAGTACTTGGTATATATATTCTTCTTTAGCAACATTGTACGAAAAGGAATATTTGTTTAATGAGGCTATATCTTGTTTGCAAACATTAATTAAATTAGATAATGGTTCTAATTGTGCTGATTATACAAGAATTGGAGATATACTGCTAAAAATTGACGTGAATAAAGCTATAGAGTTTTATGAAGATTTAAAAAAAGAAGCTGTGTATAATAAATATAAGCAGACATTTGATACTGCATATAAGGAAGTTTTATTGAAAAAACAAAAAGGTTATAAATTTAAACCTAGAAATAAAAAGTGAGAAATGTGTTGTAAATTAACGCAACTCGACACATTTCTCTAACTATAAAGACCCTTGAAAAAAGGTTTCTTTATGCTATTTATTATAGCATATCATAAAACCTTTTTTCAAGAGATTTTAATAATTAAAAGAAAGAAGGTTTTAATATGGGAAGAACAAAACAAAAAGGAAATGGAGAAGGGACAATTTATCCTGTTTACTTTAAAGATGAAAGTGGAAAAAATACAGACAAAGTAAAACATTGGGTTGGTCAATACACTTTTGGAGATAAAAGAAAATCTATATATGGAAAAACACGAAAAGAAGTGCGTGATAAATTAATAGTGAAATTAAATGAAATACAAAAAAACATTCTTGTAGATAAATGTGATATTACAATTTATGAATTGGGAAAAAGTATATTAGAAACAAAACTATCAACAAACACTATAAAAGAGACATCTTATATAACAATAAAAAATTCTTTAAATAAAATAAAAGACAGTGACATAGCAAATGTAAAGATACAAAAAGTAACATATTCTTTAATACAAGACTTTCTAAACACATTGACTGACCTTTCTAATTCTTACATACAAAAAATTATAATAATGTTAAATCAAATTTTTAAAGAAGCTATTAAAAGAAATTATATTTATAAAAATCCTATGACGAATATTATTAAACCTATATCTAAAAATAAAAATAAACCTGTTAAGGCTTTATCAATTGAAGAACAAAAGGAATTGTTAAAAATTATAGAAGGACATAAATTTGAAGATATTTATACAATTGAAATGTTTTCAGGTATGCGATGTGGAGAAATTTTAGCACTAACACCTGAGGATATAGATTTAAAAAATAATATTATTCATATTACCAAGACGGTGTCACATAACAAAAAAGGTGAACTAATTATAAATTCTACTAAAACAGATGCTTCTATGAGAGATATACCTATTACAGAGCTTTTTAAAAAGAATATTAAACATTCTTTATCACATATGAAAATAAACCCTCTAAATTTGATTTTCAGCACAAATAAGTGTACTATAAATAGTGTTTCTAATGTGAATTGCGAGTTAAAGAGATTGATAAAAAAATATGACTTTTCTAATAAAAATTTATCAACACATACGTTACGACATACATATGCAACAAGATGTATAGAAAGCGGTATGCCCGCTGAAATATTACAAAAACTTTTAGGACATAAAAATATTCAAACAACAATTAATACATATACAACTATTTTCAATAAATATAAAAATGATGAAGTGTTGAAGAGTGTTTCAAATATAAAATCAGCCCTAAGATAGTTCTAATTGCATTACTATTGCATTACTCTATTTCTGGACAATATTAAAAACCGTTGAAAAATCAACGGTTTTATTTATCTTAAACTAGAATTAGTTTTGTGTATATGGTAAAATTGCAATATGTCTTGCTCTTTTTACTGCTGTTGTAATATCTCTTTGATGTTTTGCACATGCTCCAGTTGTTCTTCTTGGTAATATTTTACCTTTTTCATTAACAAATTTCTTTAATTGGTCTGCATTTTTATAATCTAATTCAAAGTTTTTATCACTGCATAATACACATACTTTTTTTCTTTGTCTTTTAAATCTTGGATTATAATCATCATCATAATTTTTATTATTTCTCTTATTTTGTTTTTTATCTGCCATTTTATTTTCCCCCTCTCTTAGAATGGTAAATCATCACTTGATGACATTTCGAAGTCAGAACCCATATTTCCTGGCATAGTAGTTCCAAAAGTATTTTCAAATGCATTTGAACCTGCATCTCCATCTCTTTTGCTATCTGCAAAATATGCTTCTTCTGCTACTACTTCAGTAATATAGTGTTTTACTCCTTGGTCGTCATCCCATGTTCTTGTTTGTAATCTTCCTATAATTCCTACTTGTTGACCCTTTTTAAAATATTTACTACAAAATTCTCCTAGTTTACTCCAAGCAACAATATTGAAAAAGTCAGCTTGTCTTTCTTCTCCTTGTCTTACAAATCTTCTATTTACAGCTAAACTAAAAGATGCAACTAGAGTATTATTTGTTTGTGTATATCTTACTTCTGGATCTCTTGTAAGTCTTCCCATTAAAATTACTTTATTCATATTATCCACCTTTCTCTTTACGATAAAGGTCTCTACTTCTTTATCTTTTTACAATTAGTTTTCCTTTTTGATTACTATAAATTTTAATACATCATCTGTAATTCTATAAACTCTTTCAAGTTCTTTTATTGCTTCTGGTTTTGATTCAAAATTGAATACTAAATATGTACCTTCTACAAATTTTTTGATTTCATAAGCTAATTTTCTTTTACCCATGCTATCAACTTTTTCTACTTTTCCATTTTCATTTATTAACCCTGTGAATTTGTCTTCTAAAGCTTTTACCCCTGCTTCATCAACATTTGGGTTAATAATGATAACACTTTCGTATTTATTCATTATTTTCACCTCCCTTTGGATTTATAACCTAGTTTCTCACTAAGTAGAGATTTTAAAAATATTATTTATCTTTAAAACAGTAGTATTTTACCATAAAATATTTTATTTATCAAGTATTTTTTTGTTTTTTCTACTATTTTGACCATTACAATATACATTAACACCTATATTTTTTAAAAATTCTCAAAGGAAATTTATTATAACTGTAATCTATACCATTTTCAGTTAATTTATTTTTAATTAGTCCTTAAGGATTTTGTCTATTGAATCACTTCTCATTTGTTTTAATACTCTAGCACTCTCATCTAATTTTTCCTGTTCTTTTTCTGTTAATTCTAAAGTTAATAATTCTCTTACACCTTTACTATTTACAATTGCTGGCACTCCTATATAAATATCATCTTGTCCATATTCGCCATCTTTTAAATATGTTGATACTGTTAATATTGAGTTTTCATTATCTAAAATAGCTCTAACAATTCTATATAATGCCATACCTATACCATAATAAGTAGCTTTCTTTTTATCTATAATTTCATATGCTGCATTTACAACACCTTTGTGAATATCTTCTAAAACAGTCATCGGATGATGATTATCTTTCATTACATCTTCTACTTTTTTACATCCAATATATGCATGAGCCCATGGAACAAAAGAAGAATCTCCATGCTCTCCCATTATATATGCATGTATGTTTTTGCTTGATACCTTAAAATATTCTGCCATTAAATAACGTAGTCTTGCTGTGTCTAAAACTGTTCCAGAACCTATTACTTGATTTTTAGGTAATCCTGAAACTTTAGATACTACATATGTCATTAAATCTACTGGATTACTTGCAACTACTATTATTCCATCAAATCCACTAGCCATAATACTTTTTGTTATATCTTTCATTATTTTTGCATTTATTTCTGCAAGTTCTAATCTAGTTTGACCTGGTTTTTGTGCAACTCCTGCTGTTATAACAACTATTTGTGCATCTTTACATTCATCATAATCTCCTGCTTTTATTAACATTTTTTGTGGTGCAAAAGGAAGTCCATGTGATAAATCCATTTCTTCTCCTATTGTTTTATCTTTATTTATATCTATTAAAATTAGCTCATTTACACCTCCTCTGTTTAACATAGAATAAGCCATACTCATTCCTACAAAACCTGTTCCTACTAATACTACTTTTCCTTTTTTCATAATTATCAAACCTTTCTATAATCTAATTTTCTTAGATATTATACCACAATTTTATAATATTTTAAACTAAAAATATAAGAAAATTTTATATGAGCAAGACTAATATTACAAATCATAGTTAAAATACCTCTCCTTAAATAGAAGTTATATATTTTAAATCGTTAATATATAAACATTTTTTCATCTTTTAATACATATAGCCTAAAGCTTTTTTGAAAAAATATTTTACAATTCAAAATTTCTATGATATAATACCCAAAAAATATGTAAGGAGTGTATTATTATGTCTCAATCTGATAATACTACTGCTTTGGCTGAAAACAAAGTTTTGATTTTATACATTTTAAATCAAATTCCAGATGGAATAATTGAAGATGGTTTATTTAAAATCATTACTACTATAAATAATGTTAATTACTTTTATTTTAAACAAGTTTTAACAGATTTATTAGATACAAAGTTAGTAGGTATTTTTACGAAAGAGGAAGAAGAAGATGTACTAAAAATAACATCTGAAGGAACAAATGCATTATCTCTTACAGAAGATGTATTACCTGGTATTTTAAAATTAAAAGCAGACAATGTTTTTAAAAAGGAATTATCTTCTATAACAAATGAATCTTCTGTTATAGCAGAATTTACACCTAAAAATGAAAACGATTATACAATTAGATGCAAAATTGTAGAAAATAATGAAACAATATTTGAAGTAAAAACATTTGCTGGTTCTCGTGATAGGGCTAAAAGAATTGTTGATAATTGGAATAAAAATGCTTCAAAAATATATCCTAAAATTTTAGATATTCTTTTAGATAATTAGTATTTTGATAATTATGATTAGATAAGTTACTACTTGCCTTATACTTTTTGTAATGGTAAGTAGTAACATTATATGTGCAAGATTTAATAAAATTTACGCCATTTGAAATTTTGAAAATTTACATTTTGAATTTTTTTCAATTTATTATTGACAAATTCTTATTTTCAATATATAATAAATATCGTCCAAACGACATGGCGAAGTAGCTCAGTTGGCTAGAGCATTCGGTTCATACCCGAAGGGTCATGTGTTCGAATCACATCTTCGCTACCAAATTTTATGAAAGTTCTTAAAATAGCGTATTTGAAGCAATTTCAAATATGCTATTTTAAGATTTATCACATTATTATCACATCAGTTTTTAATTTTCGTGTACTTTCTAATTACTTCCTCATAATTATCAATTTCAAAATCCATGCAAATTTTTATCAACAATTTTTCATAATTGCTTTTTGTTTCATTATCTTTTTTTGTGTTTACCATAATTTTAAATTTCCTTTCTTTTGTTTTTTAGAAAATTTAAATTATTAAGTTACTTTATCACTTTTCATATACTTTTCCTCCCTTTTTGTAAAATT
>CAJFJM010000068.1 GCA_904384245.1 uncultured Clostridia bacterium | reverse complement strand
TGTCTTATGTGCGCCGCCAGCGTTTATCCTGAGCCAGGATCAAACTCTCTTGTTCTTGGTATCTATATTTTCGTCTTTCGACTTTATATAAATCTTTTTTTAAAAGTGTTTGTTCAAGCTCTTTTAAACTTCTTACTTTTTATAAAAAACTTTTAAAATCTTTTTTACTTTTTCAGTACTTTTCTTCTTTGAAGAATCGTACCGCTTCGGTTTATTCTCTAAAGGATTTTATTGTTTACTTTTCAATGTACTTTTTATTTGTTTTATGTCCATTTCTCTTGCGGACAATTTGTATTATACTATCCTTTTTTTTCTTTGTCAACACTTTTTTTAAAAAAATTCAAAATATTTTTTTATGCATTTTTTTCCATCTCTTTATTTGTTGATTTCAAGCCTTTTTTCTTGATTTTAAATTTTAAGTTTTTTAAATTATTTTTAAATTATCTTTTTTTTATAATATATATATCTATATTTAATCTTTCTTTTTTTATTATATAGGAACAATCGACTTTTATCTTTACCCTATATGGGTTTTTCCGTATACAACAAGAAAAGTTTCCTTTAAAAAGACCCACGTGAGCTAAGCTTATGTATCTTTGCTACTTTTCTTATTTTTTTAATATCTTTATTTATATAAATTTATTTTCATAATATTTTAAACTTATTGAAAAATTATATCTATTAAATAGTGTTATCAACTCAAATAAAATTGATAACACTCTACTTCAAAAATTCGGATAAAATGGGGTGTCCCTATCGATTGAAAATTCGGATGAAATGGTGTGTCCCTATTGTCCGAAAATAGGGTAACTCTTTCATCCGGATTGCTAATTTGAATATTAAGTTTCTGGAATTTTTAAAAAAATCTTATTTATCAATTTTGTATCTTCATCATAACTCATAGTTATATTAAATTTTTTGCTTTTATTCTCATTTAATACTTGTGTTACTTCATCTTTTTTTTCTGTATTGTTTGCTCCTCTTTCTATATCTAATGTTATTTCTTGTAATTTGTCTTTTTCATCATTTGTTATTTGTGCATCTTTTAAGTCTCCTTGTATTGTTTCTAATAGTCTTGTTATGTCATCTGTGCTTCTTTGTTCTCCAATAAATAATGTGAGATTTGAATTAAATCTGTTTCTTTCTGTTTCTGTTACTTCTACTGGCGCTTGTTCTTTTATGACATCTTCTTTGATAAATCCAAAATCTTTTAACATAGAGTTTATATCATCTGCTGTTATTTTCTCTGTAGTTTTTTCTTTTTTGTCATTTACATTTTGGCTTAATATATTTAATATATTTTGTGTTTGTTCTTGATTTAAATTATTTAATGTTACATTGTTTTCGTCACTTAATTCAATCGGATTGTCAAATTCATTTACTATTTTTATATAGTCATCTGCTTTTATTTCTATTTTACTGTTTTCTATTTCATATGCAATTGATGTGCTTCCTTTTATATTATTATTTTGCATTTCTTTATTGTTGCTGATTTTTAAACTTGTTTGTTCTACTCCATTTTCATAGTTCATGTATTCTAATTCTACTTTTTCTGATGTATTTGTTATATTTTGGTTTATATTTAATGTTTGCCTTTTTTGTACTGTTTCTGTTGTGTCTATTTTATCTATTTTTATTGATGTTTTATCATTATATATATCTATGTTTAAACTTCCTTCATCTGTTTCTATTGTTGTTTTTACTGTTTGTCCGTTTTGTTCATATACAGATACCCTAAATGTTTCGTTTCCTATACTTTTTCCTTTTATTTCTTCTATATAGTTATTTATATAATTTACATACATATCTCTGTATGTTTCTTCACTATTTACCCCATATTCTTTTGCTGTATTTTCTATATTGTCTATTTTTCCTAATATTATTTCATCTGTTGACAATTTTTCTAATACTTTTATTAGAAGTGAATAATATTGTTCCTTTGTTAATTCTATATAATATCCATTAGCTGTTGTTTGTGTATTGTTTAGAGTTATTGTTGCATCACTATATTTGCCATATGAATCTTTATTTGTATTTTCTTTTATTATATCAGAATATGTTGTTTGTAAATTTTTTATTTCTTCTTCTGTAAAATTAAATATTTCCTTTATATTTAACCCTTGTGTGATTGCCCATGCAGTTTTTAGATATTGTGATTCTATTCCTAAATTTCCTGCAACTTTTTCTATGTCTTCATTTTTGATGCTAACAAATTGCTTTATTCCATCTAGTCTAATTCCCTTTAAATCATTACTGTTTATATATTCTAATTTTGCTACATCTTCTGTATCATATGCTAGTCTTATGTCTTTATAATCATAATTGTTTGTCTTATCTATTTGACTATTTATATTTAGTGTTGCTTTGTTTATACTGTTATCTTTGTTTTCTTCACTTGTTCCTTTGCCACTTGTATATGTTGCTTTTACTGTTATATTTGATGTGTATTTATTTTGGTTTAGAGTATTTTGTAATTCAGTCGGATTTATTTCTAAATATTCTTTGGCTATGCTAAAATTTTGTGCTAGATATTTTTCGAATAATGTTTGATTTGATTTTAGCATATCTGTATTTATATATAGATAGGCACAAACTCCCCCAGCTAATAATAATAGCAATAATA
Source organism: uncultured Clostridia bacterium (assembly GCA_904384245.1). Classification (GTDB taxonomy): domain Bacteria; phylum Bacillota; class Clostridia; order TANB77; family CAG-508; genus CAG-269. Next base: position 5,290 of record CAJFJM010000068.1, on the reverse strand, counting down.
TAAATGTTATTATTAGTATAATTATCATTTTTCTTTTTTTCTTTGGCATAGTTTTACCTCCATTTTTATTATAAAAAAAGTAACAAAATACATCAATAAACCTTAGGTTAATCTTTTATACGTTACTTTTCTTATATTATATATTTATTTATTTTTTTTATCAATATTTTAGTATAAAATTATTTTTATGTTTCTTGATTATGTTTTAAAATTCACAATTTTTTTGTTGAGAAACTTTAATTAAAAGTATAATATAATTTTGTTATAGCTGTTATTTCTCCTATTTACTTTTTATTATTTTCTCTTTGTTTTAATGCTTCATATATTATTATTCCTGTTGATACTGATGCATTTAAAGATGTTACTTTTCCTTTCATTGGGATTTTTACTAAAAAGTCACAGTTTTTCTTTACTTTTTCACTTATTCCTTGTCCTTCGTTTCCAATTACAATTCCTATTGGACCTGTTAGGTCTTGGTCATAATAATAAGTTTTTGTATTTATGTCTGTTCCGCATATCCATAGTCCCGCTTCTTTTAGTTTATTTATACTTTCTGATATATTATTTACTCTTGCTATTTTCATATGTTCTACTGCACCTGCTGATGTTTTATTTACTGTGCTATTGACTGCCACTGCTCTTCTTTTTGGTATTATTATTCCATGAACTCCTGCAGTTTCTGCTGTTCTTATTATTGAGCCTAAATTATGAGGGTCTTCTATTCCATCTAATATTAATACAAATGGATCTTCATTTTTGCTTTTTGCTTCTTCTAATATATCTTCAATCTCACAATATTCAAATGGTGGGACTATTGCAATTACTCCTTGATAATTTTCTGTTTGTGCTATTTCTTGGATTTGACGTTTGTCTTTTTCTACTATTATTATTTTTCTTTCTCTTGCTTTTGCTATTATTTTATTTATTGAACCATGTTTTTCTCCTCTTGTTATATAAATTTTGTTTATGTCTTTACCACTTTCTAGTAGTTCTAAAACTGAGTTTCTTCCTTCTACTTGGTCTTCATATTGTTTTGGAGTTTGATTTTTCATTTTTACTTTCATTCCTTGTATAATATATTTAGGTTTTTAAAAGGTTGCCCATAAACCTTCATATAAAATTATATCTTTTTATGATATATTTTCTTAGCCCTTCTATAACTTTTTTTATTTCATTAAAGTTCTTAATATCTCTATATGTTCTGGATATTTCTAGTTCTATACATGGTATGTTTGCTGTTTCTGATATTGTTTTACATATTGTATGTATACTGTTTGCTTTAAATATTTTATCTATTTCTACATTTTTTATGTCATGTTTTTCTAATGTTTCTTTTAGAGTAATTACTAGTTTTTTGTTTTGATTTATATTTTTTCCTTCTCCTGTTGCTATGTCTACTCCAAACCCATGTATATCGCTTGCTCCATGTATGTCTAATAATAACTCTATTTTGTTTTGAGTTATTATTTTTAAAATTTCTTCTTTATATTTGTTGTCTTTGATGTCATAATTTGCATCATCATTATTATTTTTTGTTTTGTATATACAATAGCAATTAGTTTGTTTTTGTAACTCTATTGCTATTGGTCCTGTATATGCGTCTTTTTCTTTTATTTTTCCATTTCTTATTTGTCTTACACTATGTGGTGCTGATATTAGGATTGGAATGCTTCCAGTTATTACTTCAAATGATTTATTAAATTTATTTTTTTCACTATATTCATTAAATTTTTTATTTGCTTCTAAGAATTCATTCAATGTTATTTTCATTTTTTACCTCTTGTGTTGTTTTTTATTATTGCTAAATTTATATTTTTTTGTTTAAATTGGTTTATTTGTACCGTCCAGATTAGCCAAAATATACCAACTATTCATCGTCTAGTTTTAATACTGATAGAAATGCTTCTTGTGGTACTTCTACACTTCCTATTTCACGCATTTTTTTCTTTCCTCTTTTTTGTTTTTCTAGTAGTTTTTTCTTTCTTGTTATATCTCCACCATAACATTTTGCTAATACATCTTTTCTCATTGCTGATATTGTTTCTCTTGCTATTATTTTTCCTCCTATTGCTGCTTGAATTGGTATTTTAAATAGCTTTCTTGGTATTTCTTCTTTTAGTTTTTCTACCATTTTTTTGCCTCTTTCATATGCTCTGTCTTTGTGTAGTATAAAACTTAGGGCATCTACTGGTTCATTGTTTATATATATGTCTAATTTTACTAAGTCTGATTTTCTGTATTCTTTGAATTCATAATCAAATGATGCATATCCTTTTGTTTTTGATTTTAAGTTGTCAAAAAAGTCGTATATTATTTCATTTAATGGCATTTCATATATTAGTGTTACTCTTGTTTCGTCTAGATATTGCATATCTATGTATATTCCTCTTCTTTTTTGGCATATATCCATTACATTTCCTACATATTCTTTTGGCATATATATATTTGCTGTTACAAATGGTTCTTCCATATATGATATTTCTTGTGATTTTGGTAAATCTGCTGGATTATATATGTCTATTACTTCTCCATTTGTTTTGTGTACTTTATATATTACTGATGGTGCTGTTGTAATTAGTCCTAAGTCAAATTCCCTGTCTATTCTTTCTTCTATTATTTCTAGATGTAATAATCCTAAAAATCCGCATCTAAATCCAAAACCTAATGCTGCTGATGTTTCTTGTTCATATTCTAGTGCTGCATCATTTAGTTTTAGTTTTTCTAATGCTATTTTTAAATCTTCATATTGGCTTCCATCTACTGGGTATAATCCACAATATACCATTGGTGTTACTTTTTTGTATCCTTCTAATGGGTTCTCTGCTGGATTATTTTTTAGTGTTACTGTGTCTCCTACATGTATGTCTGATAAGTTTTTTACACTTGCTGCTATATATCCTACTTCTCCTGCTTTTAGTTCTTGTGCTGGCATGTATGAACCTGGAACAAAATACCCTACTTCTGTTACTGTGTATGTTTTGTTTGCTTGCATAAATAGGATTTCATCCCCTACTTTGACTTTTCCTTCTTTTACTCTTACATATGCTACTGCGCCTTTGTAATTATCATAATATGAATCAAATATTAGGCATTGAGTTTTTGCATTTTCATCTCCTTTTGGTGCTGGAAGGTCTGTTACTATTCTTTCTAGTACCTCTTCTACATTTAATCCTGATTTTGCAGATATACATGGTGCATCCATTGCTGGGATTCCTATTATGTCTTCGATTTCTTTTTTTACTTCGTCTGGTCTTGCATTTGGTAAGTCTATTTTGTTTATTACTGGTAGCACTTCTAAGTTGTTGTCTATTGCTAGATATACATTTGCTAGTGTTTGTGCTTCTACTCCTTGGGTACTGTCTACTACAAGTATTGCTCCATCACATGCTGCTAAACTTCTTGATACTTCATAGTTAAAGTCTACATGACCTGGTGTGTCTATTAAATTAAATGTGTATTCATTCCCGTCTTTTGCTTTGTATTTCATTCTTACTGCTTGGGATTTTATTGTTATTCCTCTTTCTTTTTCTATATCCATGTTGTCTAATACTTGACTTTCCATTTCTCTTTTTGATAAAACTCCTGTCATTTCTATTAGTCTGTCTGCTAGAGTGGATTTTCCGTGGTCTATATGTGCTATTATACTAAAATTTCTTATATATTTTTGATTTGATTCCATGTGTCCTCCTTTTGTGCTTTTTGTTTTTATATGAAAATTTTACCATAATGTGGGTAAAATTACAAGTATTATGGTCTAATGCTTAGATACAAAAAGAGATTTAGTTATAAATTCACTTTATTTTTTTGTTTATAACTAAATCTTTTTTATTTATTTTTTATTAAAATACATTATTAAGTATTCAATTGTTGCTTTGTCTTCTTTTGATAGTTTTTCATATCCTAATAGTGGATATTCTAATATTTTGTTGTTTGTTACTGCTAAGTATTTGCTAAATATTTGGTCTAAACTTATTTTAAATAGATTGCATATTCTTATTAATACTTCATATGATGGCTTTGCTCTGTCTTGTTCTATATCACTTATATATCTTACTGACACATCTATTTCTTCTGCTAATTTTTCTTGTGTGAATCCATTGCTTTTTCTTATTGCTTGTAAATTTTTTCCTATTTTAATTGTACTTGGTTTTCTCATTATTACCACCTATTATTCCTTTTTTTGTTATATGTTATCAGATTTTGTTTATTACATAAATGAATTTATTTCATGTTCTGTTGTATTTTATTTCTCTTTTATTTTTTCCTTTGTAATATTCTTTTTAAATTTCTTTTTGTTTTAATTGTTTCTTTGAAATTTATTTTAAATCTTTTGTGTATTCTTTTAGTAATTGGTCTAATTTGTCTTTTTGCTGTTTTATTTCTTCTTTGCTGTAATTTTTTTGTATCATCTCTTTTAGTTTTTCTATTTGTTCCTCTATTTGTTTTTTGATTTCTTCCATTTTTCATCACCTCTTCTTTAGTTTTTGCTTTTGTGCTTATTTTTATACAGTTATATTTTTTGACTTTCATTATTTTTTTGCTATTATCTTTATATTAAGAAAAGTAGCGAAGTTACATAAGCTTGGCTCACGCGGGTCTTTTTAAAGGACACTTTTCTTGTTGTATACGGAAAAATCCAGATATGGTAAAGATAAAAGTCGATTTTTCCTGCATAATAAAAAAGACTAGAAAACAAATTAAAAATCGTTTTCTAGTCTTTTTTATATCTATTAAATTAAGCATTTTCTCTTATGCTTTTTTTGCTATTTCTGCAACTTCTGCAAATGCTTTTGGATCTGATACTGCCATTTCTGCTAACATTTTTCTGTTAACTGTTACATTTGCTTTTTTTAGTCCTGCTATCATTTTGCTATATGTTGTTCCATTCATTCTTGCTGCTGCATTTATTCTTGCTATCCATAATTTTCTGAAATTACTTTTTTTGTCTTTTCTTCCTACATATGCATATGATAATGATTTCATTACTGCTTGTTTTGCATTTCTGAATCTATAATGTTTTGCTCCATAATATCCTTTAGCTTGTTTTAATACTTTTTTATGTCTTGCTCTTGTTGTTCTTGCTGTTTTTACTCTTGCCATTTTTTTCACCTTCCTTATTTTGTTATTCTTTATTTGTTATACTTTTTTATCCACCATATGGTAATAATTTTTTAATAGTATTTTTGCATGATTTATCAGCATAAGCATTTTGAATTTTTCCTGATTTTTTTTGTCTTTTTGTTTTATTTGCTAATAAATGTCTTCTGTTTGATTTTGTTCTTTTTACTTT
>CAJFJM010000067.1 GCA_904384245.1 uncultured Clostridia bacterium | reverse complement strand
GAGAGAATTAGAAGGAATCGGATATATTCCTGCATATACACGAACTTCTTTAACTGATGAATTACACAAAATATTTAAGTTTAGAACAGATTATGAAATCTCTACTTTAAAAGATATGAAAAAAATTTTTTATTCCACTAAAAAAAAGTAAAAATCACGCATTTTTTATCAACATCATAAAAGTCTGTATCACAGATATATACTGTGTTACAGACTTTTTACTCTTTCAAAAGTGTCAAACTTGAGATTATAGCATATATAGTAAAAATATTCTACTATTTGACTGAATGTACCTAAATTTTTCTTATGCAAAAAGAGAATCACTATTTCTAATGATTCTCTCTCGAAAATAAAAGGGGATGTCTTGTGCTAACTGCTTCATCTACAATTAGCACTTAACTCATTATATTGTATCTAATTCTATTGGATACGACATATTATTTAGTTCATATACAACTGCTACATCTTTGTTTTCTACTAGTTTGTCTTCTTTTATAGCAAAAGCATATATCACTAAACCTATTATTGCGATTACTGCAAGTATTACAAAAGCAATAAATATTTTTAATAATTTTAAAAGTAGTCCTGATAGTTTTTCTACATTACTTTCTTCTTTCATAGTATCTTCCTCCATTTTCTATTTTCTGACATTAGCTTTATTCTGCTTGTTTTAATATTTCTTTTGCTTCATCTTCAGTTAAATATTCATTTTCTATCATCTTCTCCATTACTTGTTTTTGTCTTTGTTTTGCTAAATCTGGATTTTTAGTTGGTGCATAGACTGATGGAGCATTTGGAATACCTGCAAGTAATATACATTCATAGTCTGTCATCTCATTTAGTTCTTTATTAAAATATCCGTTTACAAGCTTCTTTTACTGTATAATAACCATCTCCAAAGAAAATGTTATTTACATATAACTCGAATATTTCTTCTTTTGTATAATTATCTTCAATATTCCAAGCCATAAAGACCTCTGCAATCTTTCTTTCCATTTTCTTTTCTTGTGTAAAGTACATGTTTTTTGCTAATTGTTGTGTTATTGTACTTCCACCTTCTACATAGCTCATTGCTTTTATATCATTTATTGCTGCTCTACCAATTGCTAATATATCAATCCCGTTATGTTTATAAAATCTTTTATCTTCTACACTTATTACTGCATCTACATACATCTGTGGTAACTCTGAAAATTTTGCATAATTTTCTTTTGCTCTTATTTCTGAAACTTTTTCTTCAAGGGGCATACTTTCTATTGCCTCTTTATACATATTATATCCATTATTCACAAATAACAAAGCTATACTTATTCCAATCAATAATAAGAAAATTAATACTTTAAATAACTTTTTCATTTTACCACCTCATTTCTTTTTACGTTTATTTTTTCAGTTATTCTATATTCATTGCTGTTTTTACCTCATCTGGTAATTCATCTTGCTGTACTTCTTTCCAATCTACAACCCCTCTTACTTGCATTACGTCTAGCTCTAAATAAGCATCTTCTCTTAATTCTCTGCTAGTTTTAAATTGTATCTCTTTTTCTTTTCCGTTTTTATTATAAGCTGTTAATGTATATTGATATTTCATATCACCTGAACCAGAAACTTCTTCTATTTTAGTATTATCTATTTGAGTATAATATTGGTCTTTATGTACTACTAAAAAGTAATAAGCTCCAACTGCTAAAGCAATCACGATAATTACTGCTATAATAATTGGTAATTTTTCTTTAAAATCTTCCATTTCTTTTCCTCCTATTCTGCTTCTATTTCTACATTTCCAGTAAAGTCTGTAACTTTAACCTTCAAATAGTAACTCTTTTCTTTAACATCAACGGTCTTTTCAATTTCTCCAGTATCTTTTATTAAAACTTCACTTTCAGTTCCTGAATTACTAATAATTTCAATATTACCACTTTGTTTTTCTACTTTTATTTTTATTGTTATTGTGTTCCCATTTTCTCTATTTAAAGTTGTTCCTCCAAATATAGTTTCTTCTTTTGTTTTATTCTTATAATTAGCTGTGTATGTTCCTACATATTCATCAATTCCGTATTCTCTTTTTCCTTCTAATTTGTTATCTTTTGTAAGCCCATTAATCGAAGTATCTTGTAAAAAACTATCATAAGTATTTATAATGCTATCTTTTGAAATAGTTTCACCATTAAAAATACTAGAGAAGAATACTATACCTGCAATTATAATTCCTATGATTGCTACTAATATCAATTTAAAGAATCCGAACATATAATTATTCCTCCTCTTTAATGATATTTTTACTACCAAAGTATGTTGCCAAGAAATATAGTCCATAGATTACACCAATGATTATTGCTGTTACAATAATTGATGGTAATAATTCATCTGGCGATGCTAATACTTCTAACATTGATAATATAAATTTGATTCCAAAAATTGAATGTATCATTGCAAGTATTAATGGCATCATAAAGAATACAAATATTTGTCTAAATAATGCTTGATTTATCATTTTTTCATCACAACCTATTTTTCTTAGTATTGTATATCTTTGTTTGTTGTCAGAACTTTCTGTAAGTTGTTTTAGTGCTAGGATAGCTGAACTTGCAATTAGGAATATTATTCCTAAGTAAATTGCTATAAAAATTATAATTGTTGCTAATCCCTTACTAGATTCTACTATACTAATTCTTGAAGAACCGTCAAGGTCTATTCCCTTTTCTCTTACATTTTCAAAAAATTCTGTATCTCCACTACCTATTAATGTATTTTCTATTTCTTGTTTACCTTCATCTGTATCTGCATTGTAGTTTGCGACTAAAAGGTATTCCTCTATGTATTCATCTGCAATCTCGAAATTATCTGGTACTAATATAATTCCTGCATTCATTTCAGTTGTCGCCATATATATAAAACCGTCTTTACACTCATTGTATTTTGAATGATATGTTTTTCCATTGATTTGTATATTAGAACTTTCTTTTAATGCTTCATTTCTTATATTTATCATTTGTTCAAAATCACAAAGCACTATATATTCATCATCATTTAATGTGTATTGTTCTTCTCCATAAATTTTAGCAATTTTGTTATAATCTGAAATCTTTATTATACTTTCTGGTGTATCATAGGTAATCATTGAAAATTGTTTCTTTGCAGTTTCAAAGTAATTTCCTAAACTATATTTAAAAGTCCATTCTGGTATTGCATAAATAGGAATCTCAACAATGTCTTTTAAAGTATTCATATCATATCCATTTGTTTCAAGTGTATAACTTACTGGTTTTTTTGAATCTTCTCTTTGTTCTTCTGTATAATATACAGTTTGCTCTGTATATGAGTTCACATAGCTTTCTGGTAAATATGCTGATTTATATAAGTTTACATCTACTGGTGTAAATTTTTCTAATTGTGAATCTAATGCTGACTGTATTGACAAGCTACTAGACAATGCACTGATGGTCATAAATAACATTAAACAAATAATACTCATACTAGCTATATTTGTATTAATTTTGTTATTAAGTTGCCTTAATACAAACATATTTGTTCCTTTTAAGTAAATATTTTTTCTTGTTTGTATAATTCTTAATATAAAACCTGATAAAGACCAGAATACTCCAACAGTTCCTACTATTCCCATAATTATTGGTGTTAATAGTTTTTCTTCTGTATTTAATTCATACACTCCTCCTGTTACTAAATAATACGCATATCCTAATAATATTACTGAAATTATAAATACTAATATTGAAATAATAGGATTTTTCATTCTTATTTTTTCATTTTTTCTTACTGCTGTTAATAAATTAATTAGTTTATATCTTGAAATTGTTAATGTATTAAATATTATAACTGCTAAATACATTACAGCAAAATATATGCAAGTTTTTATACAGCTATCACTTGAAAATACAAAGGTATATTCACTCATATCTGCTTCAAATAATTTTGCAACTAATATAGACATAAACTGTGATGCAAATACACCTACTAATATACCAACAAATAATGATAAAATTCCGACTAATATTGTTTCTAATAATATAATACTAGAAATTTGCCTTCTTCCCATTCCAAGTGTCATATAAATACCAAATTCTCTTTTTCTTCTATTTATTAAGAAGTTATTTGCGTATACAATTAAAAATCCAAGTACAATAGCAATAAATACTGAAATCATTCCAAGTAGTTGTATCATCAATTGTATCATTGATCTTGTAGATTGTGATACTTCAAGCATTGCTTGTTGACTGTCTAAAGAGTTAAACATATAAAATATTGCTACAGCTAATACTAATGTTAAAAAATATATTGCATAATCTTTAAAACTCTTTTTCATATTTCTTACAGATAACTTAAATAACATCGTTTAAATCACCTCCAAGAAGTGTTTGCACCTCGATTATTTTTTCAAAGAATTGTTTTCTTGTATCTTCTCCTTTTATTAGTTCATTAAATATCTTACCATCTTTTATAAATATAATTCTTTCTGCATAACTTGCTGTAAAAGCATCATGAGTAACCATTAAAATCGTTGCTCCCAAGTTTTTATTTAAATGTTCAAATGTTTCTAGTAATTGTCTAGCTGATTTTGAATCTAATGCTCCAGTTGGTTCATCTGCCAAAACCATTTTAGGATTTGTAATAATTGCCCTTGCTGATGCTACTCTTTGCTTTTGTCCTCCAGATATTTGATAAGGATATTTATTTAATATATTTGAAATTTCTAATTTTTCTGCTACCTCTTTTACTTTTTTATCTATCTCATGAGGATTTACTTTTTGGATTGTTAATGCTAAAGCAATATTTTCATAAGCCGTTAATGTGTCAAGCAAATTAAAATCTTGAAATATAAAGCCTAATTCTTCTCTCCTAAATTTATTTAGTTTGTTTCCTTTTAACTTTGTTATATCTTGATTATTGATGATAATCTTTCCAGCTGTTACTCTGTCTATTGTAGAAATACAATTTAATAGTGTAGTTTTTCCTGATCCTGATGCTCCCATTATTCCTACAAATTCTCCCATCTCTACATTAAAACTAATACCATCAATTGCCTTTGTTAAATTTGATTTATTTCCATAGTATTTTTCAATGTTTTTTACCTCCAATACATTACTCATTTTTAAATCTCCTTTCTTATCTTTTATCTATATTATAAAACATGTAATATTTTCTTGCCATTTTTTAATCTTACATTTATCTTACATTTTCGTAAGATTGTAAACAATAAATAAGAGGATAACATCTGCTACCCTCTTTTAAAAATCACACAAATTTCAAATTGATGTACAAACTTTTCTAATTTTAGAATATATATCATACCAACTAAATACCCTCGTCATATTATCTAATTTCAAATCTCTGTTATATCTGCAATCATAACAAAAAACATGTGTATGTTTTACAAATGTTGGTATAGTTTCTGGGCTATCTTCTATCATTATATCTATTTTTAATCCATCAATTTCCTTTGTTTTATCTGGCGAAAAATATAGTTCATCATATATTATTTTATTTTTCTTTAGCCAGTCTTTTGCAATTTTTCTTGACCTTTCTCCTTCTTTAGTATCTTTTGTTGTAAAATGTCTAGAAGTTATAATATATATGTTATTCCCTTCATCTTTTAGTTTTTTAATTATTTCACTTGCATATTTTCTAGCTGGTTCATTTTGACAATACTCCCAAAAATATTTTTCTCTGTAATCATCTAATATACTTTGATTCCAATTTACCTTTCCATATTCGTATTCATAAGGTCTTTTTAGACCTTCTAAATTATTCTCAAATACATATTTTGTTATTGTATCCATTAAGTAATTATCATCATTTGTTAATACTCCATCTATATCTATCCCTATATTCATATTTTCCTCCTACATTTTTATTCTTTCAACATAATATCATAAATATTTTAAAAAATAAACCTCATACTAAAATACTTATAATATCATAAATACTTATATTCTCTATTTTGTTAATTTGTATCTTCTTTTTTATATAATCAATATTTGTTACTATCCCTTTAATTTCGCTATATCTCCCATTTTTATAATATTTTAGTTCTACATACTTTCCATTTTCTACTTGATTAAATTTGTTATTTAATTCTTGCAAAGTATCTTCAGATAATTCTTTTTTATCTTCATATTCTATTTCTTTTTCCCTTAAAGCCTGTTCAAATCCTTTTAGTGCATCAAAAGGAAGAAATTGTTTTGCTCTTGAAACTCTATTCACCACTATTATGACCTCCTATCAATTTATTTCTAGCTAATGTTGTTGCTCCTTCTTCTAGGTTCATTCCTCTTAAAATTGCATTCTTTCCCATTTTGTTCTTTATACTAGAAATTGCAAGTTCTAGTTTTCTTTCTTTATCTATTTTTTCTTGGTCTGTAAATAAGCTTAATTGCACATTTTCAGTTTCAATTACATTTGCAAAATTTACACCTATTCTTCTAATTGCAACACCTCTATTAGTACTCTTATCATATATTTCTAAAAATACTTTTAAAAGTTCTGAATATACATTTGTATAGTTTCTTAACGTTTTTGATTCTCCTGTTGCTTTTATAATATCTTTAGAATATCCTATATAAAGCCCAACGGTATCTGTTACTAAATTATTTTCTATTAGCCTTAAACTTCCTAGCTCTACCATCTCTTTTAGAACTAGTCTTGCTTTTTCAAATGAATAATCTTCAAATAATACTTGACTGTTAGTTATAGAATTGGTTTTTGGTTTATATTTTTTTATATCTGCAATCGTACAACTTTCTTTTCCCCAAGAATGATCTATTAAATACTCTGCATTAACACCAAATTCCTTATATAACCTTTTAGGGTCAGTATGGGCAACATCATACATAGTAAAGATTTTCATTTTGTTTAATCTTCTTTCTATTCCCTTTCCAATTTGCCAAAAATCTGAAAGAGGTTTATGATACCATAATTCTTTTTTGTATTTTTCTTCATCTAAATAGCCAATGTTAGTAGCACTATGTTTTGCTGTAATATCAAGTGCAATTTTTGCTAAATACATATTTGTTCCAATGCCTGCTGTTGCTGTTATTCTATATGTTTTGAATATATCTTTTATAATTATTTTAGCAAGTTCTACCGGATTTACTTTGTAAAGTTTTAAATATTTTGTAACATCCATAAATGCCTCATCTATAGAATATACATGTATATCCTCTTTCGCAAAATATTTCAAGTAAATAGCATATATATTTGCAGAATATTCTATATATTTCTTCATTCTAGGCATTGCAACAATATATTTTATTGTTGGTGGAATTTCAAAAATCCTACATCTATTCTTTACCCCAAGCATTTTCATTTTTGGAGATACTGCTAAACAAATTGTTCCTTTTCCTCTTGATTCATCTGCTACTACTAAATTAGTATTAAAAGGATCTAGTCCCCTTTCTATACATTCAACAGAAGCATAAAAAGTCTTTAAATCTATGCATAAGTAGTATCTTTGCATTTTCTTCACTTCCCAATTATAACTCTAAAATGATTATAACATCATTTTTTGTTGCTGTAAACATTTGTTTGTTATTTATGTTAGGAAATTTTTTCCATAATTGTTATATTTTGGATATTTATTTCAATATAAAAAAATTTGCAAACAATCTGATAATTATAAATAAGAGTAATTATCCTTACATAACTACTCTTACATCTTAATTTCAAATAAATTTAACATCAAATATAAATAACTTTATTTAGTCATCATCTTCTGTAATTACTTTTTTAGGCTTAGAAATAATTTCTATATGATTATTTCTTTTAGTATTATCTACTTCTGATATTACAGAATTAGGTACTTCTACTAATTTTGAATAATTTTCTAAGCTAAGCATTACCATTGCACCATATCCATTTTTTGTTAAATATACTGTTTGTCCATTTTCTAGAACGTTTTTTTCTAATGTATTATAATCATCTTGTAAATCTGTAACTGGCTTAATTTGTATCACAATAATCACCAACCTTATAAAATAATTAGTAGTATTATATACAAAATTTAGTAATTTATTCAAAAAAGAGGAATAGAGAACAGGGAACAAGGGACGGTCCTTAAAATCC
>CAJFJM010000066.1 GCA_904384245.1 uncultured Clostridia bacterium | reverse complement strand
TTTTTCTTCTATTTGGCATATTAATTTTAATAGGGCAAATCCCTTTAATTCTGCATTTGTATCTATTATTAAATCCACATCACTTTCTTTTGTTGCTTCATGTTTTGCATAAGAACCAAATAATATTACCTGATATACAGGTTTATCTCTTAAAAATTCTTTCAATATCTTTTTTATTTCATCAATTGTATATATTTTTTCACTCATAGTATCATCACTCCTTACACTATGCTATTAATATAGCATAATTTATAATATTTATCAATTTCTATTCATTATCTTTAATATTGTAAACATATCCTACTTCTTTATATTTTTTTCCTTCTTTTTCAAAATACTTTTCATCAGATAACAAATTTCCACCCATTTTTTCATAGAACTTTCTTGCATTTTGATTTTTCTCCAAACACCATATTACCATTTTAGTTTTTTTATTTTTTCTTCTCTATTAAGATTATCCAAAATCTCATCATCTATTATTCCTTTATATACTTTTTTCCAGTCTTTGATATTTATATCAACAATTTGTTCAATATCTTCATATTTTACTTTTCTAATTATTAATTTATTATCTAAATTTTCTTCACTTTTATCTTTTAATAGCTTTATTTGATACTCCTTTGTATTTTTTATTTTATCATATTTTTAATAATTTCATAAAATATTCAACATTTTTATAAAAATCTTACTAGCTTATATAATAAAACCACATCACTTTCTTCTATTATTACATATTTTTATTAACATTTTTCCTCAAAGCCAAATAACTTAAAAACATTAAAACTACTGTCATTAGTAAGATAATTAAAATAACATGTACCATATGCTCTGATGTAAAAGTAAAATAGTTTTCTGCTTCGACTTCTGCCATTGGATTTATTGTTTGAATTATATGTGTTAATTCATTTAAGTTTACACTTGTTCCTAAGCCTTCTACTGACCATCTACATAATATAAAATTAGATACAAAATCGGCAATTCCTTCTAATTTAAATAACATTCCTGAAAATAATAATTGAGGAACTAAAATTAAAGGAATTATTGACATTGCTATATTTGAATTTTTTACAATTGCAGAAACACATAGTCCTAATGATGAAGAGCATAATATAGATAAGAAACATATAATTTGTATATCCCAATAAGAGTCTATTAAAATACTATATGAAGAACTTCCTACAATTTTTTGGAATATAAATACCATTATAGTTGCTTGTATAAATGCAAGTAATCCTTGAACAATAAATTTTGATAGTAAATATGTTGGTAACTTTAAATCCGACATATGTTCTTTTTGCAATATGACTTTTTCCTTACAAATTTCTTGAACTGAATTCATTAGTCCTAACCATATAGATGCACATCCTAAAGAAAACAAAATTGCTTTTGTATCATCATAACTTGAATACAAATCTTCAGTAACAACAATTGTTAATAATACAGCAACAATTGGTGCTTGTGCAAATAATAGTATAAGTTGCTGAACATCATTTGCTATCAATTTTATATATCTTCTAATTAAGGTTATTAACTGTTTTATAAATGATTTTTTCTTATGTATAACTTTATTGCTTTTCTTTACTTCTACATTATTAGATGTTTCTTTTCCATAAATGGCTGTAAATTTTTCATACCATTCTTCCATATTTTCATTTAATAAAGTATAAATATCTACAAAATCATCTACACCAAAAAAATCTAATGCTTCTTGTGGCTTTCCATAGAAACATAAATGTCCACCTTTTCCAAAAAATGCAACTTTATCACATAAATTTAAATTTAATGTATTATGAGTAACTAAAATTATTGTTTTTCCCATTTTAGACATTTTTTGTAATGTTTTCATAACACTTCTTTCTGTGTCTGGATCTAATCCACTTGTAGGTTCATCTAGGAAAAACAAACTTGGATCTGCAATCAATTCTACTGCTATACTTGCTCTTTTTCTTTGTCCTCCACTTAATTGTCTAATATATGAATTTTCAAATTCTGTTAATTGGACAATTTCTAGTACTTCTTTTATTCTTTGCATTCTTTCTTTTTTTGTGGAATTCTCTGGCATCCTTAATTTTGCTGTATATTTTAACATGTCATGTAATGTTAAATTAGAATATACAATGTCTTCTTGTGGGACATATCCTATATTACTTTTTAAATTTTCGTAATTTTCATACAGGTTTTCTCCATTTAAAAGAACTACTCCAGAAGTAGGTGTGTCTACTCCACTAATACATTTCATAAAAGTAGTTTTACCAGCACCAGAACCACCAACAAAAGCTACAAATTCAGAAGGTTTAACATGCATACTTACATGAGAAGAAATTTCTCTTGTTTTAAATTTAATACGCACTCGTTTTACAATGTCAATAGCGTCTAATTGCATACCTCTTTTATATCTCTGATAAAATAATTTATTATTATATAAAATGATTTTAGAATTACCAATAACTATTACATCTAAATTATTTAAGTTAATTTTCTGTGATGTTAAAAGTTTATTTCCATTAACAGATGTTCCATTTAAACTATTTTCGTCTTTTATAGATATTTCATCTCCCATTTTAGTTATTAAAGCATGTTTTTTTGCCACTCCATTAGTAGGTAAAATAACATCACAACTTCCACTACTTCCTATTGCATTACTTCCTGATTGTAAAGTATAACTTTTCCATTCATCTAAGTTTTGACCAATAGACATGATAAATAATATACCATTTGTCATATCTGATGAATCTTTATCTACAATTTTTATAAAACCACCTTCTGACAAATAAATATCATTAAATGGTTTATTGTTATTACTAATCATAGAATATTCTTTACTAGTATTAACAGCTAAAACTCCATATTCTGTTATTTCGAAATAACCTTGTTCATAGTCAATATTTTCTGAATTGATGATAATATCATTGTCTTTATCTCTTCCAAATGTAAAAAAAGTCTTTCTATATTCTGAAAGATTAATTGTTGTTATATTATCTTCATTAAATATAGTTATAAAGTAATTATCTTCTGTTTGCGCTTTTCTTTTAAATCTTTCAAAATCACTATATTCCCCTTCTCTTTTTTTCATATGTATAATTTTATCTCCTCTTTTTTTACAATTTTACCATTAATACGAATTCATTTCAATATTTTTTATTCAATACTTCTTTTCTTATTTGAGGTTAAAACCCTCTTTTTGCTATGCTAATTCAAATTTCTTACTCAACTGTAACTTTCTTATTTTTTTTAATTCATTTATTACATTATCTATATTTTTCCACCTTATAAAAGTATAGTTTTCATCTTTATTTTTATATGCTTCTTCCATTTGTTCAATTGTAATATATTTTAAATCACTTACTTCTTCTTGTTGCATAGTATAATCTTCTAAATTGTAATCAACAATTGCAATATAACTATATATAAAATGTCTATTTGTTACTTGATATTTAGGAATATCTACTTCTTCTTTACTTATGCTTAATAATTTAAAATTGTCTATTGGAATTTTTACTCCAATTTCTTCTGCTGTTTCTCTTTGTACAGCTTCTAATGGTGTTTCTCCACTATCTACATGCCCTCCTGTTCTTGTCCATTTTCCTGGATTGACCTTTTTTTGCATAGATCTTTTTTGAAAAAGCAATTCTCCCTTTTTATTCATAATCCATACCCCAACATGTATATGCCATAATCCACTTTCATGTACTATTTTTCTTTCTTCTGTTTTTCCTGTGTAATTTCCGTTTTCGTCCAAGACATCTAATATTTCCATAAAAACTCCTCCTTATATTTTAATAATTTTTATTGCATAAAATAGTCTGTTATTCCATTATATATCCCCCATGCAAGTCTATTTTGATATTCATCTTCTTGTAATTGTCTTTCTTCTTCTGGATTAGATAAAAATCCACATTCTACGACTGATATTGGAATTTCTACATTTTTCATAATATATATTGTGTCTAAATTCATTGCAACTCTTTTATTTTCTTTTTGTATTGCTTCATTTAAATTTTCTTGAATCTGATTGGCTAATACTTTACTGTTTTCATTTTTAGTATTAAAAAAACATTGCCATCCATAGTATTGCCCTTGTGGAATTTTATTTAAGTGTATTGATACAAATATATCTGCTGATGATTCATTCCCTATTTTTACTCTATTTTTTATATCACTGACCTTTTTTTGTTTTATTGTTTTACTTCCTGAATCATATATTCCATTTTCATCTGAACGAGTTAATAATACCGTACAACCTGTTTGTTCTAATAAATTTTGTACTTTTAGTGCTATTTTTAAGTTGATTTCCGCTTCTGTTGTTCCATTATTACTTTCTGCTCCTTCATCTGGAGTTCCATGTCCTGCATCTAATATTACTACTTTGCCAGAAACTGGCGTGGCTGTTACTGTTTGCAAATCTCCTAACATTTGTTTTGATTCATTATAGGAAAATGTAAAAACTCCTAGCATAACTACTAAAATTATTAAACTTAGTCTTTTTCTATTTAATACTAACATAAATTTTTCTTCCTTTCTAGTCATTCTATACGACTAAGAGTTTTAAAAAACTCTTAATTTATTATATTAAGAGTTAAATTTATTTATGCTATTTTTGTTTTATACATATTTTATTTAAATCATCATTTATTATATGTACAGGAAATTGTTTCATTTTTAATATGTTTTTTAAACATATTGGTAATAAATTACAATTATCAATATCATTTAAATCTATCCACTCATAGTGTAAATATTCTTTTCCTTCTATATTATACATTGTATAATTTATTTTCTTATCATCTTCATTTTTAAATTCTACTTGATATAGAAAAAATATTTCATGATATTTTTTATTTTCCATTTCAAAAAAGTTTTCTATTGTTGATATATACTTAGATATTTCTATTTCTTTTCCCAATTCTTCTTTTAATTCTCTTTTAATTGTTTCTTCTGAATTTTCTCCTATTTGTACTCTTCCTCCTGGCAAACAATAGTGGTCTTTATTTACATCTCTATGAGTAAGTATTTTATTTTCATGTATTATAATTCCTGCTGTTCTTATGTTTAATTTATAATCATCAACTTCTATTGTTAAATCCATTTTTACCTCCTATTATTGCATTTAAAAATTACATAATTTACCAAAATGGTCAATTGGGACCTGCCCCAATTTGACCATTTTTTTAATCATTTTTTCTTTTATCTATTGCATAACTGCTTCCTACTACTGATTTTGCTGCATGTTTTACTTGTGCTCCTACTTCTCCAATTTCTAATATATTAAAGAATCGATTAGCTGTAGCTACAACTACTCCTATAGAAATTGATGTTAATGGAAATTGTTCTATTATTCCTTTTCTGTTTGGAACTTCTATATATCCTTTTTTTACATCTTCTGGTGTGTAAAATGATAATACTTTATTATCAAAACTTGCTATTATATTTTGACATAATTTTTCACAATTTGTGCCTGGGATAATTGCTATAAAGTCATCTCCTCCTATATGCCCAACAAATGTATCTTCTTGATATGCGTCATGTACAGATGTTACTATTGTGTCTGCTGTAAATTTTATTATTTGATCTCCTTTTAAAAATCCATATACATCATTATATGCTTTAAAATTGTCTAAATCTAAATAAAGGACACAAAAATCTTCTTTGTTTGCTAGTCTTTTTTTTAGTTCTGCATGTATTTGTACATTTCCTGGTAAACCTGTTAATGGACTAATTCTACGGTTTATATTCATTAGTCTGTTTAAATTTTTTACTGTATAATATAAGTATTTTTCATTTACTGGTTTTTTGATATAATATTCTATTGATTGTTTTAAAATATCAATTCTATGTTGTTTGTCCGCATCAGAAGAAACAACTATTACTGGTGTAATACTGTTATCATCATCATTTCTTATTTTTTTACATAAGTCTATAACATCAACTTCTATTGCATCTTCATTTATTATGATAATTGCTGGAATATTTCTTAATGCTACATCTATTTGCTCAGATTTTACACTTATAAACTTATATTCTTTGTCATCTTTAAACAATTCTCTAAATACTAAAATTGAAGAATCATCATCATCAATTATATAAATTTCTTGAACCATATTTACCCCTCTCATTTATAAAATTTATTTATTTGGACTTTTTTTTCTTTTTAAATTCAATCTTTTTATTTAATATTTCTGTAATTTCTTTAGAATCAATAGCTGGGAAAGCCTTTTTTAGACGTGTTACTCTTTTATATAAGTTATATGCAATATGTCTTCTCTTTTTTTCTAGATTTTGTACTACTTCTTGTAAGTCTAAATGTATATGTTTTTCATCATCAAATTTTTGCTCTTTTAATTCTTGCAATTTTTCTTTTATTTGTGTATTTAATTTTTCTATTTTTTCTAAAGTTGTTCGTATATTTTTTACTCTTACAATTGTATTTATAGCATCTGCTAAAACAATTATCATAATAATACTTACACTTATTTGTAAAGGCATTTCTGGTATTAGTAATATTTTACTTTCTATAAAAGGATGTATAAATTGTATAAATACAACTCCTAGTATACCCCAATAAATAGAATTTAATAAACATATTCTACCTTGAAAATTAAATTTATTGTTTGAATAATCCCAATATTTTATATGAAATGTTTTTTCTAGAATAATTGCTACTATATATTCCCATATTGTTAAAACTATCATTGATATTATAAATAATAAAAATATATTAGATTTACAAGATTGCAAAAATAATATCATGATAACAGCACCTATTCCATAAATAGGGCAAAACGGGCCTTTTAAAAAACCCGTATTTATCACCTTTTTTTCACATATACTTCTATATATTGATTCCATTATCCAACCTAAAACAGAATAAATAATAAAATATGTAAGTATCATAAAAATTTGTTGCTTCATAATATTTATCTCCTATTTTGGAAATTGAACTCTTCTTGTTTCTTGTACACCTTCAGCATTTGTTACAACTACTTCCATTTTATTATCGCTACCTTCATTTATAGGCATCTCAAATTGGAATTCTGTTCCTGATAATTTTTGTCCGAATTTTTGATTTTCATCTTCATTCATTGTTACTACTACTTCTTGTAATCCTGTTTCATCAGATAAACTTATTACATATCTAGTATTATCTCCATTAAGTCCTATATCAATTGTAGGTTTTGAAACTCCTTTTATTTCTTGTACTTTTGTTTCTGTTTTATTATTTACATCTACTACTACTACTGTTAATGTATGAGTTCCTTTTCTTGCTTCTATTTCTTGCTCTATACTTGTACTATTTATATTTATTGTTTGTTCATCTTCATCATCCCAACGATAAGTCATATATGAAATTTGTACTTCTCCTTGATATGTTATTTTGATATTTCCATTTTCTAGTGCTTCTAAATTTATATTACTTTCTAATTCATATGTATCTGAATATGTGTTTTCTCCTCCATTTACATCAGTTACATGAATATTAAGTATATTACTTCCTGTTGGAATATCAATTCTTTCTTCTATATATTTTCTTCCATTTCCACTTATTGTGGTTTCTTGCTCATCATTCCATTGATATGTAATTTCATTTATATTGACTTCACTAACTACTTTTAAAAATACTACTGTGTCATTTTCTATTTTTTCAACTGTGATTGTTGGATTTGAATGTGCAGTTTGTGTTTCTTGAGAATTTTGATATATAGCATATGAGCCTGTTCCTATCATAAAAAATGCAAATATCAATAAAACAATAGAAAATACCTTTAAAACAGATTTAACATCAGCTGGTCCAGAACTGGTTCTTTTATGTTTTTTCTTTTTTTCAGCATTTGGCACTTCAGTTGAAAGTATTTGATTCATATTCTTCACCTCTTTAGTTTACTCTTGCAAATTATATCATAAGGTATTTTAATTGTAAATATTTTAATTTTAAAAGTTTTTCTATTTTTAATAAGAAGTTACAATTCACAGCCTTATTTATGTAGAGAAGCCAGTCAAAAGAAATTATTATATAAATTTTTTAATTTTTGTGTGATTGGAATGCTTGCACCCTTCTTAAGATAAAATAAATAAGGAAACGCAAAATATGAACCAATAAGAAAATCTCCTATTGGTTCATTTATTTTTTATAAATATTTTTTAATTATAGTACATATTTTTTAATAAGGAATACTCCTCCACCTAATGTTATTAGTATTACAAATCCTAATGATAAATACATTTTTGCTCGTCCTGTTGAGATTGATAGGATTACCTCTGCATCATCTATATC
>CAJFJM010000065.1 GCA_904384245.1 uncultured Clostridia bacterium | reverse complement strand
CATCCTTCGCGCTTCCTCATTTATTTTATCTTAAGAAGGGCTACAAGCATTCCAATCACACAAAAATTAAAAAATTTATATAATAACTTCTTTTGGCTGACTTCTCTACATAAATAAGGCTGTGAATAGTAACAAAATACCACAAAGTTCCAATAATTTTTACAAAAAACAGCTGACAAACATATCTTATATATGGTATAATTACTTGAAAACAAAAAATAGGTGGGATTTATGAGTAAAAAAAATACATTAAAAAACTTAAAAGAACTTGAAGTAAGCAATAGCAATATTAAAACAAATCAAATACTTAATCAGCCTGATACACAAAATAAGGATATAGCTAAAAATACTAATATTGCAAATACAAACAAAAATGAAAATAATAATGTTGAAAAAAACAAAAATATTTCTAAAAATCAAACTAGAAATATAACTCAAAACGAAAACAAAAGTGAACAAAAAACTCAACATTCAGAAGAAAAAAATACTATAAAAAATACTAATAATAATCAAAATATTATTAACGAAAATACCATAGTAAAAAAATCAGATGAAAAAACTCAAAAAAACACTTCAGAAAATCAAACTATAAAAAATAAATCTAGTGTAGAAAATAGCACTACTTTTCATCCTATTCAAACTAAAAATAGTAATTACACAAAACCCGAAATTATTGGTCTTTCTTTAATAATTTTTGCTATTATTTTACTAATTATTTTTATAGTATTTACTCTTATAAATTTAAATAATGATAAAATAATAAATGGTGTATCAATTTTAGGTATTGATGTTTCTAAACAAAGTAAAGAAGATGCTATTCAGACAGTTACAAATTACATATCTAAAAATATTCCTGAAGAAATTAAACTAAAACATAATGATTATGAAACATCTATTGCATCAGAAAGTTTAAGTATTTCCTTTGACATAGAAAAAGCTGTGAATCAGGCATATGATATTGGTAGGTCAGGAAATATACTGCAAAATAATTTAGAGGTTCTAAAAACATTGTTTAATCCTGTTGATATTACTGCTGATTTAAGCTTAGATGAAGAACAATTAAAAGCTTCTTTAAATGATATATCTTCAAAACTACCTGATACAATTATTCAAAGTAGTTATTATATTGAAGATAATAATTTAATACTAACTAAAGGTAGAACAGGATTCGTAGTAAATGTTGATGAAATGGCAAATGATTTAATAACTCGTATTCAAAATTTGGAAGTTAATAATAATCAAATAGAACTAATTACAGAAGAACAATCGCCAAATCCTCTTGATATTGATGCTATTCATAATGAAATATATAAACAAGCAACAGATGCTTATTTTACACAAGACCCATATGCTGTATATCCAAGCGAAAATGGTTTAGATTTTGCAATTAGTGTTGATGAAGCTAAAGCAATGTTAGAACAAGAACAGGAAGAATATGTTATTCCTTTGCAAGTATTATATCCTAATGTAACAACTAATATGATTGGACAAGAAGCTTTCCCAGATTTACTTTCTAGTTTTAAAACATATTATTCTACAAGAGATATAGATAGAACTACTAATTTATTATTGGCATCAAATAAAATAAATGGAACTGTCGTAATGCCTGGTGAAGTATTTTCATATAATACTGTTGTAGGAGAAAGAACAATTGCTGCTGGATATAAAGAAGCTCCAATATATGTTAGTGGAGAAGTTGTAGATGGTTTAGGTGGTGGCATTTGCCAAGTTACTTCAACATTGTATAATGCTGTTGTATATGCAAATTTAGAAATAGTGGAACGTTCAAACCATCAATTTGTTCCATCTTATGTAACTGCAAGTCGTGATGCTACAGTTGTATATGGTTCAATAGATTTTAAATTTAAAAATAATAGAAATTATCCTATAAAGATTATGTGCTCAGTAAGTAATGGTGTTGTAAATTTTGAAATTTATGGTTTAAAAACTGCTGATGATTATGAAGTAGAAATTTCTTCTAGAATTACAAGCCAGACTGCAAATTATACTAATTCAGAAGCATATAAAATTTTGAAGAAAAATGGGCAGGTTGTAAGTACTACTTTGCTTTCAAGAGATACCTATAAAAGACATTAGGGTTGGAGAACAACTTCGGATGATAGGGACAGGCCATTTTGTCCGGCGGACAAAACAGCCTGTCCCTATCATCCGAAGTTGTTCTCCATATTACATCGTTAGTATTCCATTTGGTGTGTCCTTAATAACCAAAATGTCTTCTTCCCTACCATTTTCCGCATTTATATATACCAAAAACTCTGTTCCATCTACTTCTCCCTTAAATTCATAACATAATAATTCTGTTTGCCATTCTGTTGGTATTATTGCCATTCCTTCACTTAAAATATTTAAATTTTTGTTTAAACTTTTCTTAGCTTCTTCTACAGTTATTCTGACATTTGATAAATCTCTTTGTGTATGATTGTTTAAATATCCTGTTGTTTCTACACCTAATATATCCCCATTGTCTAATGCTACTTTTACTTTTATTAAATCTGGATATGCTACAACTCCGTCTTGGACATATGCATAATTTATTGTCATTATTCCTTCTTGTTTTAAATAATATGTTTCTTTCATATTACTATATCCACGTTTTTCTAGATATTCTTTTCCTTTTTGGTTTGCTTCTTCATTAGATAAAATTTCTGATGAAACATCTCTATTGTAGTTCATATATATTATATGTCCACCTTTTTGTGATATAGATATTGAAACATTTTCGTCATTATTTGTGACTATCATAAAATCATATGCTGGAATTGTTGCATTTTCTGAAAGCCCTGAGCTATTTATTTCTTTTATATTTCCTATTTCATAAAATTCCTCTACCTTCTTTTTTGCTGTTTCTTCATCTATTTCTTCTCCTGTTAGTCCTTTCTTTTCTTGGCTTGTTAAATGTTCTGAAAATGCTCCATCATATATTAAACCAGAATATTCATGAAAATTTTCTTCTAAATTTGAAAAACCATTATCTGTTTCTGTACTAACCTCTTGTGCAAAGGCATTACTTCCTTTATTTGCTAATTCTCCCCATTTTATTCTTCCTGAATTTATGTCTTCTGATAATTGATTTAATGTATTTTCTAAATCTAAACTATAATCATGCAATTCTTTTAGATTTGTAAAATCTTCATCTGTTAAACTTTCTCCATATATATTTTTTCTTGATAAAGAATAACTATAATCACTGACCTGATTTAAAAATTTTTGTGTATTTTCTAACTCTTGTGTTTCTATAGGTAATCTAGACAAATATGTTTGAGCCATATTTGCTTCTCTCCATAAATGTGTTAAAGTTTCTGCTCCATGTTCTGGTGTACTAGATATTATTGCCTTTGCTAAATATGTTTCTACATTTCCTACGTAGTCTACCAATTCATAAAAAGCCATATTATATGAGTTTTCTGATGTTTGCTTTGCTTGTGTTCTACTTTGATATAATATAACACCTAAAACTATAATAATAAGCAAAAAAACTCCTATTACACTTAGCATATGTCCTTTTTTTAGTCTATTTACCCAACTTTTTAAAATATTCATTTTTATCATTCCTTGTATAATATATTTAGGTTTTTTAAAGGTTACCCATAAACCTTTATAGTAAATTATATCTTTGTATGATATAATTAGTATATTAACACTGTGGGCTCTTACCATTTCTTTTAAATTCAAATTTATTTACAAAATCTATGTTTTCCAATAGTTTTTACATGTGGTCTTGACCATATCCATTTATTTGTTGCTGTATTTGGATTAAAATAATATACACAACCACCTGTTGGATCCCACCCATTCATAGCATCTTCTGCTGCTTTATATACTGTAGAATCCTCTGCAATTGGCGCATTTATTTGTCCATCACTAACAGCTGTAAATGCTCCAGATTGATATATTACTCCTGCAATTGTATTTGGAAATCTTGAATCTTTAACTCTATTCAAAATAACAGCTCCAACAGCTACTTGTCCTTCATATGGTTCTCCCCTAGCTTCCCCATTTATTGCTCTTGCCATTAACTGAATATCTGATACATTACTACTTCCAGATGCCGCTGTACTAATACCTGTTTTATTTGGAGTGTCTGTAGAATAAATAAAAATCACAAATAAAAATGTTAAAATTATAAAAACAATCAATAACTTTTTCAAAATATCACCCTTACTTTTTCTTTTTTACATATTTTTAACCAAATAAAAAAAATTATTCCTTTTTCTTAATTTTTTATGAATTTTTTGAATTAGAGTAAAAAATATGGTACAATTACAAAAAATAGATTTTTTATTTTAAAAACAAATATTACAATAAAAAATATAATTTTAAATTAAGAATAAAATTAAATTTCTAGTTAACTTTAAAATAAAAATAAGGACACATTTCTTGTTGTATACGGAAAAATCTATATAATGTCAAGATAAAAGTCAATTTTTCTTATACAATAAAAAAGACAAGAAAGGATTGAATTATATGAAGGTTATAATTTTTTATGCATCATATGGTGGTGGACATCTAAATGCTGCTAAGTCTATACAAGAATGTATTTTAAATAATTATAAAGAAATTGATGTTGAACTAATTGACTGCATGAAATATGTAAATATTACAATAGAAAAAATAACAACTGCTGCATACAGAGAAATGGCAAAAAAAGCTCCTTGGGCTTGGGGAAGAATTTATGCAGATTCTCAAAAAGGACCTCTTGCACATATTTCTTCTCGTTCAAATAAAATAATGGCTATAAAACTACTAAAATTACTTCGTGAAAAAAATCCTGACCTAATTATATCTACACATCCATTCGGAAGCCAAATGTGTAGTTATTTAAAAAGAAAAAATAAAATACATGCAAAAATTGCAACAATAATGACAGATTTTGCCCCACATGACCAATGGCTAGTTGGCTCTGATTTTACAGATTATTTCTTTGTTGCACACAAAAAAATGAAAGATTATTTAATTTCTAAAAATATAGATGAAAGAAAAATCTTTGATACAGGAATTCCTATTTCAAATAGATTTTTAGTAGATTATGATAAAAATTCAATTTTAAAAGAATTGGAATTCCATGATAATAAAAAAACAATTCTATTTTTCGGTGGAGGAGAATTTGGACTTGGCAAAACAAGAACTGTAGAAATTTTTGAGTGTTTTGTAAAATTATTTAAAAATACTCAAATCATTGCAATATCTGGTAAAAATGAAAAAATGAGAAATGCTTTTGAAAAAATAGTTGAAGAAAATAATAGAACTGATTCAATAAAAGTTTTTGAATATACAAAACAAGTTCCAGAATTTATGAGTATAAGTGATTTAGTAGTAACAAAACCTGGAGGTCTAACAACTTCAGAAAGTTTAGCATCAAACCTTCCTATGGTTATAATAAATCCTATTCCTGGTCAAGAGGAAGAAAATGCAGAATTTCTTGAAGAAAATGGGATTGCTATTTGGATTAAAAAGACTGATGATCCATATAAAAAGTTGGAAAATCTTTTTTCTGATGAGAAAAAATTAGCTGATATGAAGGAAAATACTAAAAAATTGGCTAGGAAATATTCTACTCAAAATATTTGTGATATATTGCTAAAAAGGAGCTAAAAGGAGGGATTTTAAGGACCGTCCCCTATTCCCTGTTCCCTGTTTCCTTTTCTATATCTCTCTTCTTCCCTCTAATGCTTTTGTAAGTGTAACTTCATCAGTATATTCTAAATCTCCACCAACAGGAATACCATGAGCAATTCTTGTTACAGTTATTCCCAATGGTTTTATCAATTTAGACAAATACATTGCAGTTGCTTCTCCTTCCACTCTAGGATTTGTAGCTAAAATTACTTCTTTTACAGTTTTATCCATAAGTCTTGCTAGTAATTCTTTTATTTTTATATCATCAGGTCCAACACCATTCATTGGTGAAATTGAACCATGTAAAACATGATATACTCCTTTGAATTCATGTGTTTTTTCCATTGCTACAATATCTCTTACATCTTCAACTACACAAATTACAGAATGGTCTCTTTTTGGATTACTACAAATAGGGCATGGATCAGTATCTGAAATATTATAACATTGACTGCAATATTTTAAATTTTTCTTTGCTTGTACTATTGAATTTATAAATTCTTCAGTTTCTTCATTTGAACAATTTAAAATATAAAAAGCAAGTCTTGCAGCTGTTTTATGGCCTATACTTGGTAATCTTTCAAAACTTTCTATTAGTTTTTCTATTGATGGTGAATATATTGACATTACCTGTTCCTCTTTTCCTTACATTAGTCCTGGTATATTATATTTTCCAAGTTCTGATGCTTGTGCTTCATCTACTTTTCTTAGTGCTTCATTAACACATGTTAAAACTAAATCTTCTAACATTTCTACATCGTCTGGGTCAACTACTTCTTTTTGTAATTTTATTTCTTTTACTAATTTATCTCCAGATACTTTTACACTGACTGCTCCTCCACCTGCTGTTGCCTCAAATTCTTTTTGTGCTAATACTTCTTGAGATTTTGCCATATCTTCTTGCATTTTTTTAGCTTGTTTCATTATATTTCCTAGATTCATTCCTCCGAATCCTCCCATTCCTCCTGGGAAACCTCCTCTTTTTGACATAATAATTTCTCCTTTCTTTTTAGTTATTTTTATTATTTTTTTATATTTTTACTCTATTACATTAAATGGAATATCTGCCTCATTGGCAAAATTTTTTATATTATCTTCTACTGACATATTAGAATTAGCTTTAGTATTTGAACCTTCAATATATTTTATTTGCATTTCCTTTCCACAAGCCATAGAAACTAGATTTGATATTTCTCTTATGTTTTCTTGTTTTTCTAGAACTGTTTTTCCAAAAGCTGATAATCCATTTGGAAATTGTATTCCAACAGTCATATCATTTACTTCTATTGCCTTAGTTTGCATTAAATTTGTATATAATACTATTTTGCCATTTTGCTTTAAATCCCTTACAATTTTTGGCCATGCTTCTTCAATTTTTCCTGAATATGAAGCTTTATTTCCCGGATTTTTAGCATTTTTTTCTATATTTGAATTAGAACTAACTATATTTTTATTTTCTAAATTAGATTTACTTTCAATCACAGTATTTTTTACAGTATTATTTATGGTATTTTGCGTAGGTCCAGCAGAATAATTATTATATGAATTGTAAGAATTATTATTTATATTCCTATTTTCAATATTATTAGAACGTAAATAATTTTCTATTTTTTCTACTCTTTGCTCTAAATTTTCATCAACTGTCTGTGACTTTTTATAACATAATTTAATCATTCCAGCTTGAAATAATATACTTTTTTGTGTAGACCATTTCATATTATTTTGTAATTCTGATAATTCATAAATTAGTTCTATTAGTCTTTCATTTGAATATTTATTTGCCAAATTATTTATTATTGAAATTTCATCTTGAGTATATAATTCTAGATTTTTACAAGATTTATAGACTAAAATATCTTTAACATATTTTATCATTTCCCATAAAAAATTATCTAAATCTTTTCCTTCGTTTAAAATTTGATTTGTACTTTTAACAACTTCATCTAAATCATATTCTAAAATTGCACTTATAATACTATTTACATATGAAAGTTTTGGAATTCCTACTAAGTCTTTAATTTTATTTTCATCAATTTTATTTTCTCCATCTTGAATACATCTCTCTAGTATTGATAATGCATCTCTCATTGCTCCTTCTGATAAAACAGCTATAATATTTAATGCACCTTCTGAAATTTCTATATTACTTTCATTACATACAACTTTTAATCTTTTAATTATATCTTCATTAGAAATTCTTTTAAAATCAAAACGTTGACATCTTGATAATATAGTTGCTGGTAATTTTTGAGGTTCTGTTGTTGCTAATATAAATTTTACATGTTCTGGTGGTTCTTCTAATGTTTTTAGTAATGCATTAAAAGCTCCTGTTGATAACATATGTACCTCATCTATTATATATACTCTATATTTTGCTTTTGTTGGCAAAAAATTAACTTCTTCTCTAATACTTCTAATATCTTCTACACTATTATTTGAAGCTGCATCCATTTCTACAATATCTGTTAAAGAACCATTTAAAGCAGACTTACAAATTTCACATTCATTACATGGCTCTCCATCTTTAGGATTTAAACAATTTATTGCTCTTGCCAATATCTTAGCTGATGAGGTTTTTCCAGTACCTCTTCCACCATTAAATAAATATGCATGTCCTACTCTATTTGCAATAATTTGATTTCTTAAAGTTCTAGTAATATGTTCTTGCCCTACCATTTCTGAAAAAGTAGTAGGTCGAAATTTTCTATAAAGCGCTGTGTACCCCATATCTTCACATCCTTTATATTATTAAAAAATGGCTGACCTTAATCTCTCTATAGAAAGCATCCCACATAAAGATGACTACTTATTGCTGCTTCCTTCCGGACCTGACAAGATTCATAGGTCTTTATTGGAATACTTTCTATACAAAGATTAAGTTCACACCATTCACATTATATACTGAATATTGTTTTTTTACAAGTGCTTTTAAAAAATTATTTATAGAATTGTTACTAGATAATGGTTTTTGATAAAAATAAAAGAGCTTTCCTCAATATGGAGGCTCTTCTCTTAATTAAATGCAAATATTTTTTTCTTCCCTTT
>CAJFJM010000064.1 GCA_904384245.1 uncultured Clostridia bacterium | reverse complement strand
AAAATAAATAAAAAATAAAATAAATAAAAAATAAAATAAATAAAAAATAAAATAAATAAAAAATAAAATAAATAAAAAATAAAATAAATAAAAAATAAATTTGAAGTGGTGATAAAAATGAAAAATATAAAAAATATTTTAAATTTAAAATTTGAAAAAATAAGAGGAAAAGATAGATTATTAGTAACAAAAATAATAATAGGATATACCATATTTGCTATTTTAATTAGCATAATTTCAATGTTCGTAAATTTAACAGGAATAGCAAAAATAATAGTAGTAACTATAATAGCATTAGTGCAAATAGCAGCTATAGTATGTATTTTCCTAATAATGAAAAGAAAACCAAAACAATCTTTAGAAGATTTTGAAGTAAAATATGACCCAATATTAACATATTATATGAACAAAAATAAAATTGAATGTACAGAAAATTTAATTTTTGCAGAACTAATGGATTTAGCAAGAAGAGGATATGTAGAAATAAAAGAAGAAAACGGAGATACAATATACAAATTAAAGGAAAAAGATAAATTTATTAGAATGAATGGGCTAGAAAACATAGATAGAAAACAAATGCAAGAATATTCAACAGAAGAAATACCAGCATATGAAAACTTATTTGTTACAAGATTATTATTTCCATTTGAAGATGTAATCACTAAAAAAGATATTTATAAAAAAATAAAAGAAAATTTTTATAGAGATCGTATGGAATTATGTGCATTTATATTTGAAAAAATGATTGTATATTCATTAGAAGAAAGAAAAATGATTACAGCAGGCAATTCACTAAATATATTTTCTATATCAGTGATGGCAAATATATTACTAGTTTTAATAGAATTTGCAATGTTATCATCATGGAATATTTTGCTTATAATTTCTTTAATATTAACAATATTTTTCGATGCGATGTTATTAAAAGTTGAAAAAATCTTTTCATATACTTATTCTGAGGAAGTAGATGTATATATGGAACAATTGACAAATTATATTGATAATTTAAAAGAAAATATACCAGAAGAAATTAGTGAAAAAGATAAAATAATTTTAATTTTATTTAATAATAATTAAGAAACATAAATAAAATAATAAAAAATAATTAGAGAATAATAAAAAAATAAAATAATTTAAATATAAAAGATAAATAATAAATAATAAAAAAATAATAATTAAACAAAATAAAAAGAACTTAATACAATTTTGGTATTAGCTTTGTACTTTTTCTTAATCATTTACTTGAAAAAACCATAAAAATATAGTATAATATCTAAGTATTCTAAAAAAAAGGAGAATTTTTATGTTTGACAAATTAGATGCTGTAGAAAAAAGATATGAAGAATTAACAAAAATGATTAGTGACCCAGAAATTATTTCAAATCAAGCTGAATGGCAAAAATTAATGAAAGAACATGCTAGTATCGAAGATGTTGTATTAAAATACAGAGAATATAAAAAAACAAAACAAAATATGGAAGAAGCACAAGAAATGATGCAAGATAAAGAGCTAAAAGAGCTTGCAGAAGCAGATTATTATGAATCAAAAAATAAACTTCCAGAAATAGAAGAAGAATTAAAAATACTTTTAATACCAAAAGACCCAGATGATGATAAAAATATTATCTGTGAAATCCGTGCAGGTGCTGGAGGAGAAGAAGCAGCATTATTTGCAGGAACATTATTTAGAATGTATACAATGTATGCAGAAAGAAAGCATTGGAAATTAGAAGTATTAAATGAAAATGAAACAGGACTAGGTGGATATAAAGAAATATCATTTATGATTACTGGAAAAGGAGTATATAGTAGACTAAAATTTGAAAGTGGAGTACACAGAGTACAAAGAGTTCCAGACACAGAAAGTAGTGGAAGAATACATACATCAACAGCTACGGTTGCAGTACTTCCAGTAGTAGAAGATGTAGAAATAGAAATAAACCCATCAGATATAAAAATGGAAGTTTTCCGTGCATCTGGAGCAGGAGGACAACATATCAATAAAACCTCATCAGCCGTAAGGTTAATACACGAACCAACAGGAATTGTAGTAGAATGCCAAACAGAAAGGTCACAATTTCAAAACAAAGATAATGCAATGAGAATGCTTCGTACAAAATTATATGAAATAGAAAAACAAAAACAAGATAGTGAAGTTGCAAATGCAAGAAAATCACAAGTAGGTTCTGGAGATAGAAGCGAAAAAATCAGAACATATAACTATCCACAAGGAAGAATAACAGACCATAGAATAGGAATGAGTATATATCAAATGGAAAACTTCCTAAATGGAGATTTAGATGAAATGATAGATAATTTAATTGCAGCGGATAGAGCAGAAAGATTAAAAGGAGAAGAAGAATAAATTAAAACCTCTCACAATAAACTTTATAATAGGTTATTGTGAGAGGTTTTTAATTTTTATAAAATAAAAAGAAAGGAAAATTTTATATGGAAGAAATTTTAAAAACAACAATATTAGGATTGTTTTTTGGAACATTTGGAACAACAATAGGAGGAATACTAGGTGTAATAATAAAAAAACAATCTAATAAATTTCTAAGTTTTATCTTAGCATTTGCATCAGGTCTAATGATGGCAATAATATGTTTTGATTTAATACCAGAAGCACTAGAGATTAGCAATTTATTAAATGTAATATTTGGCATAATAATAGGAATAATAATGATGATATTTTGTGATTTTATTGTAGAAAAGAAATTTAAAAAACTAACAAAAACATTCACAACAAGAGAAAACTTATTAAAAACAGGAATAATAATATCAATAGGATTAGCAATTCATAATTTCCCAGAAGGATTAGCAATAGGTTCTGGTTTTGAAGCATCACAAACCTTAGGGATTAGCCTAGCTTTGGCAATTTGTTTACATGATATACCAGAAGGAATATCAATGGCAGTACCCATGAAAAACGGAGGAATGAGTATAGCAAAAGTAATATTCTATGTTATATTATCAGGAGTAACCACAGGAATAGGAGCATTTTTTGGAGCAATAGTAGGTCAAATATCACAAGGAATAATAGCAATATGTTTAAGCTTTGCAGCACGGAGCAATGTTATATATAGTATCGCGGAGAACTCTTACCAGAATCTAACCAATTATATAGTGGAAAAACTACGGCAATAGGTAATATAATAGGATTTCTAATAGGAATGTTTGCAATGATGATATAAAAATTGTTCCAAATCAAAAAAATAATTAAAAAAATTCATACACTATCCTTGACAAGCTAAAAAAATATAATAATTATTTTTTAAATAATAATATCCTTGATTTTTTTAACCATATATAGTAAAATACAAACAGAATTTTGAACAAGAATGGAGAAAAATAAATGAAAGAAATATTACAAGGATTAAATAATAAACAATATGAAGCAGTAATAAATACAGAAGGGCCATGTCTAATAATAGCAGGAGCAGGAAGCGGAAAAACTAAAGTATTAACACACAAAATAGCATATTTAATACAAGAAAAAAATGTCCTACCATGGAATATATTAGCAATAACATTCACAAACAAAGCAGCAAATGAAATGAAAGAAAGAGTAGCAAACTTAGTAGGAGATGTAGCTCAAGACATATGGATGGGAACATTTCACTCAATATGTGTAAGAATCTTAAGAAGATTTATAGACAGAATAGGTTTTGAAACATCATTTATAATATTTGACACATCAGACCAAAGAACAATGATAAAAACATGTCTAAAAGATTTAAACATAGATGATAAAATGTTTACAGATAGAAGTGTATTATCAGAAATAAGTAATGCAAAAAACCAAATGTTAGAGCCTGAAGCATATACGGCAATAGCAAATGGAGACTTCCGAAAAGAAAAAATAGCAACAGTATATGAACTATATCAAAAAAGACTAAAAGAAAATAATGCCATAGATTTTGATGACATAATAAACTACACAATAAAAATTTTAAACGAAAATCCAGATGTACTAGAATATTATGCCAATAAATTTAAATATGTACTAGTAGACGAATATCAAGACACAAACAAAGCACAATTTACACTAATAACATTATTTGCATCAAACTATGGAAATATTACAGTTGTAGGAGACTCAGACCAAAGTATATATGCATTTAGAGGAGCAGATATTTCAAATATATTAAACTTTGAAAGAGACTTTGCCAATGCAAAAATCATAAAACTAGAACAAAACTATCGTTGTACAGGAAATATTCTAAAAGCCGCAAACAGTGTAATAAAAAACAATGAAACAAAATACAAAAAAGAATTATGGACAGAAAATGAGCAAGGAAACTTACCAAAAGTATATTCAGCAGAAAACGAATATGATGAAGGTTCATTTATAGTAGAACAAATAAATAGACTAAGAAGAGAAGAATATTTTAAATACTCAGACTTTGCTATACTTTATCGTATGAACACACAATCAAGAGCAATAGAAGATATTCTAAGAAGAGAAGACATACCATATAAAATTGTAGGAGGTCTTAAATTCTACGAAAGAAAAGAAATAAAAGATATTATCTCATATTTAAGACTAATACAAAATCCATCAGACAACCTAAGTCTAAAAAGAATTATAAATGAACCAAAAAGAGGAATAGGAAAAACAAGTCTAGACAATATAGAAGCATTAGCAAATCAAAACGAAATCTCAATGTATGAAATTATAAAAAATGCAGATCAATATGGATTAAATAGAGTATTTGCAAACTCAAGAGAATTTATTAGTGTAATGGAAGAGCTAAGAGCAAAAAAAGATGACCTAGTAATCTCAGAACTAATAAAACAAACACTAAATAAAACAGGATATACAAAAGCATTAGAGGATGAAAACACAATAGAAGCAGAAAACAGAATAGAAAACTTAGAAGAATTTTTAACAGTAGCAATGGAATTTGAAGAAGAATCAGCAGATAATGGATTAAGTGAATTCTTAGAAGGAATAACACTTTCAAGTGATATAGACAATATGGAAGACACAGAAGACACAGTAACTTTAATGACATTGCATAGTGCAAAAGGACTAGAATTTCCAGCAGTATTTTTAGTAGGAATGGAAGAAGGAATTTTTCCAGGATATAAATCAATATCAGAACCAAAAGATTTAGAAGAAGAAAGACGTCTATGCTATGTAGGAATAACAAGAGCAAAACAATATTTATTTTTAACATGTAGCAAGCAAAGAACAATATTTGGGTCAACAAGCTGTAATCCAGTATCCAGATTTTTAAAAGAAATACCAGCAGACTTATTAGACGGATATGAAGAAGCCCTAGGAGATAACAGCAAAGAAGACAATGAATTTGGAGACTCAAAATATAGTTGGACATATGGAAGCAAAAATGCAGGAACAATAAAATCATACAAACTAGAAAAACAAGAACCAGTTATGGCAGCAAAAACAAATAATGAATCAGGATTTTTATATAGAACAGCAGAAAGTTTTCTAAACTCATTAAAGAAACCAGTAGGACAAGATGTAGATTTATCAAAATATGGAGAAGGAGTACGAGTATTCCATAAAAAATTTGGAGAAGGAACAATTCAATCAGCAGAACCAGAAGGAGACGACCTAAAAGTAGATATCCAATTTGACAAAGTAGGACACAAAAGACTTATGGCAAAATTTGCAAAATTAGAAGTTATTGAATAATTATAAAAAGGAATAACTTTTGTATTTTATTTAAAAATATGAAAGTTATTCTTTTTTATTGTATAGGAAAAATCGACTTATATCTTTACCATATATGGTTTTTTCCGTATACAACAAGAAAAGTTTCCTTTGAAAAGACTCACGTGAGCTAAGCTTATGTAGCTTTGCTACTTTTCTTATAATAAGAAAAAATATTTGAATAAAATTTTATAAAAACGGAAATAATTATTAAGAAAAGAAAAAGAAAGGATTGATGAAAAATGCCAGATTTAAATCAAATGGAATTACAACATTTAAGACACTTAATAGGAGCACATGAAACTGCATACCAAAAGCTAAACACTTATTCAGCACAAGCAGTTGACCCACAAATTAAACAATTATTTACAAAATCAGCACAAGATGCCTTAAACACAAAACAAAAACTAATGAGTTTTTTAGAAAATTAGGAGGGATTTATAATGGATGAAAAAACAATGGTAAATGATATTTTAGCAGGTGTTAAATCTGATTTAACAGCATATCAAACAGCTATTTCAGAAGCGGAAAACATATCTTTAAGACAAGCATTTCAACAAATAAGAAACAATGACGAAAGTTTTCAATATGAATTATTTAAAATAGCACAAAGTAAAGGATATTATATACCAGCACAAAAAGCAACAATAACTGAAATAAACAATGTAAAATCAAATATGCAATAGAGAAAAAATAAAAACCTTAAATTATTAGAAAAATACTAATAATTTAAGGTTTTTTAAAAGTAAAATCTTATATAATAAAATGATAAAATCTTAATAAAAACTATGAAATCTAATATAACAGCTACACAAAATGAAAAACAAAGAAAAACAAAAAAAAATGAAGATAAATTAAAAAAAATCAAAAAAACCTACGGAAATTGAAGAAACAGTAATTTTGCAAAAAAATAAATATTACAATATTATTACATCAAATGTACAAAGGAGACAAGAGTAGTTATGTTAAAAAAGATTATGTTACATACAAAACACTCTATAAAGTGTGTTTTTCTTATTGTAATAGCAGTTTTTTTAGTAGTAGGAATTGTAGCTTATTTATATAAACCAACATACAGAGTAATACTAAATGGAGAATTAATTGGATACACAGAAAACAAAGGAAAATTACAAGCAAAAATAAACGAATATGTCAAAAATGGAGATGGACAAAATGTTGCATATGTTGAAGTAGAAAATATGCCAGAATACCAACTATGCTTGTTAAAAAAAGATATAGTCCCAAATGATGATGAAATTTATACAAAAGTTACAGAACAAGGAACGCCATATTATAGATATTATGCAGTTTTAGAAAATCAACAAGAAGTATTATATGTTTCAAATTTTTCTGAAGCAGAAACAGTAGTAAAAGGACTAAAGGAAAAAGACAGTTCAAATATGGATAATATTACAATAGCAGAAAAATATGAAACAGAATTAAAAGATTTTACAGGAACTGATGATGCAATAGCTAAATTATATAAAGAACCAGTAAAAGTCGTTGAAGTAGCCAAAACAAGCAATACATCTACTTCAAGTTCTTCTGGAACAGTAAACACAGCTACTACTATTTCAGGAGGAAAAGCAAGTTTAGGAATATCATTGATAAAACCAGTATCTGGAATAATAACATCACGTTTTGCAGCATCAAGCAGAATAAGAAGTTCAGCACATACAGGACTAGATATAGCAACATCTGCAGGAACACCAGTTAAAGCAGCAGCATCAGGAACAGTAACATTTTCAGGATGGAAAGGTTCATATGGAAAGTTATTAGTTATTACACATTCAAATGGTGTACAAACATATTATGGGCATTGTAGTAGTTTATATGCTCAAGTAGGACAAACAGTATCACAAGGAGAAACCATATGTGCCGTAGGATCAACAGGAAATTCAACAGGACCACATTTACATTTTGAAATACGTATAAATGGAGTAGCATATAATCCACAAAATTATTTATATTAAAAATAAAAATAGATTTATTTTGCATGTCAAAGAACAACAAGTAAATTTTTTGAAATTAGGAGAGATTGCAGTATAAAATCTAAAAAATCTAGTGTGTAGAATTTAAAATTCATCACTAGATTTTTTGGGGTTTGTTTAAAGAATAACAAAAAATTATACATGTATTTTCTTTTTATATTTTTCTAATTCTTCGTCTGTTATGTTTACTGATTTTTTTATTATTTCATCATCTATTTTTAGTTTTATCATATTTTCTATTATTTCAATTTTCTTTTGTTCTTCTCCTTCTTTCCTTTTTTTCTCAGCTTCTTTCAATCCTCGCTCCATTCCATGCCTTTCTGCTGCTGCCATTCCTAAATTATAATTTATTATTGCTTTTTCTCTTTCTTCATACATTATTCTTTCTTCTTCACTTAGGTTCATTGTATTTAATTCATCTATTGTTTTTTCTACTTCTTTATTTTCTTTGCTTGCCTTTTCCATTTTATCCTCCCTTCCTACCATTACCCAGAGCCATTGTTCTAATTTACTTTTTGTTCCTGAATTATTCTGGACAAATTTTGGTAATTCAATAAAATGCATTTCTACTTTTTCTGTTACTGTCTCTTGTTCTTCTTCATAGCCCATATCCACATATTCTTCTTTTTTTATTTTTTCAAATTTCATATGTGCTATATTATGATATGTATTTGTTTTAAAGTAATTAAAGTTTAATATATTTATAGAAATTGCTTTTTTCATGTTTCTATATTCTTCGCTTACTTTAATATCTGATGATATCATTTTTGCTGTATATATTGTACTTCTTTCTGATATATTATATTGGTTTGCTACTTGCATTTTTATGTCAATCATTGTATCTTCATTTATTTCTGCTCTTATGTCTAATATTGCTAGTTTTTCATCTAAGATATTTTTTGGTATTTCTGGATTTTTTACTATTACTTTTTTTATTTCTATGTTTAAAATAGCTTCTAAAAAATCTTTTAGTTTACTATTATTTTCTTCTTTTGCAAATATTTTT
>CAJFJM010000063.1 GCA_904384245.1 uncultured Clostridia bacterium | reverse complement strand
TCCTCATTTATTTTATCTTAAGAAGGGCTACAAGCATTCCAATCACACAAAAATTAAAAAATTTATATAATAACTTCTTTTGGCTGGCTTCTCTACATATATAAGGCTGTGATTTGTAACGTTTCCATAAAAATATTCCTAAAATTCTTGTATTTATGTCAAAAAAATGATATAGTTAAGAAGAATTTTAGCAAAAGAAAAGGAGATAAAAATAGTATGAAAAAAGAGATATTTTTAAAAGAAAAAGGAATAACACTTGTTGCATTAGCTGTTACTATAATTATATTATTGATACTTGCAGGAGTTTCTGTAAAAGTAGGTTTAAGTAGTATTAGAGAATCAAAAAGTACAGCAATGTTATCAGAAGTAGAGATGGTTCAACATGCTGTTTTAGAGGCATATACCAAAGAGGCTACTTATGGTGATGGTACTTTTCCAGGAACTCAGAAATATACTAGTA
Organism: uncultured Clostridia bacterium; assembly: GCA_904384245.1. Classification (GTDB taxonomy): domain Bacteria; phylum Bacillota; class Clostridia; order TANB77; family CAG-508; genus CAG-269. Next base: position 8,395 of record CAJFJM010000063.1, on the reverse strand, counting down.
TAGATGAAATTAAAAATGAACTTACAGAATTAAGTGATGATGCGAAGTTAATGCAAATATTAAGTAATACAGAAGATTATGTATCTGATTATTATTATTTAGAAAAAGCAGATTTGGAAGAATTAGGAATAACAAATGCAGATGATAATTATATAGTCAATTATAAATTAGGAATAGTTATAGATGTAACAAATCAAAGAACAGGAGATGGAGATCCAGTATATACATATGCAAAAGATGGAACTGAATAATAGTGTATATAAATAATAAATAAAAAGATAAGAATATCAACAAATATATGTCTTTTAATAGATAAGGGATAAGAGATAAGGGAGGAAAAATATAAGTGGAAATTAAAAACTTATTAGAAAATTCAAATATTGATATTCCAAAAGAAAATATAAAATATAATGAACCAATGAGTAAACATACAAGTTTTAAAGTTGGAGGACTGGCAGAATGCTATGTAAAAATAGATGATGTTAACCAATTAAAACAATTATTAGATTTAGTACAAAAGAATAAAATTCCTTATTTTATTTTAGGTAATGGAAGCAATATACTAGTTACAGATAATGGAGTAAAAGGAATTGTAATACAAATAAATATAAAAAAATATGAGATTATTCAAAAAGAAAATCATATAGAAGCAATAATTGGTGCAGGAAATAAACTTTCAGAAGTTGCACAAAAGTTTTTAAAAGAAGAAATTACAGGATTTGAAGAATTGTCTGGGATACCAGGAACATTTGGTGGAGCAATTAAGATGAATGCTGGTGCACATAAAAAAGAAATGAAAGATATAGTAGAAAGTGTAACAGTATTAGATGAAAATAATAATTTATTAGTATTAAAAAATGAGGATTTACAGTTTGAATATAGACATAGCATTTTGTTTAATAAAAAATATATAGTAATAGAAGTAAAATTAGTATTACATAAAGGAAATTATGACCAAATAAAAGAAAAAATGGATGAATATAAAAAATACAGAATAGAAAAACAACCAATTGAATATCCAAGTGCAGGCAGTACATTTAAAAGAGGAACAAATTACATAACAGCAAAGTTAATTGATGAGGCAAATTTAAAAGGTTATACAATAGGAGGAGCACAAGTTTCAGAAAAACATGCAGGATTTATTATAAACAAAGGTAATGCAACAGCTAAAGATATATTAGAACTAATTGAATACGTAAAAGAAAAAATATATGAAACATCTAAAGAAAAAATAGACTTAGAAGTAGAAATTGTAGGAGAAAAATAGAACCAATAGAAAGGATGGAAACAAAATGAAAGGATTTATGCAATGGTTTAAATCAAGTACAAAAATGAAAAGATGGATGTTTTTAATTTTAATAGGAATAATGCTTGCATGTTATGGAATAGCAAAAATTTTAGTTTTAAAAGAAATGTCATTTCAAGAAGTAGCAAAAATAGTTGGGATATTTGTATTAGGTTTTTTATGTATTGTATTTGGACTAATATATTTAAATAAAAGAACATTAGAAGTATTAGTAGAATCAACAGATGAAAGAATGGAAAACAAAAAAAATGTAAATGTTAAATCACTTATATTTAATAAAAAAGTATATAATCAAGGACCCAATATTGTGGTTATAGGTGGAGGAACAGGTCTAAATACTGTTTTATCAGGATTAAAAAAATATACAGATAATTTAACAGCAATTGTAACAATATCAAATTATGGAGAAGAAATTTCAGAATCCAGAAGAGAACTTGGAACAATGCCATTAGATGATATAAGAGATAGTATAATATCTTTAGAAGAAAGCGAAGGAGAAATAGATAAGTTATTTAGTTATAAATTCACATCAGGAAAATTAAGAGGTTTATCTTTTTCTGATATATATTTTTTAGCAATGAAAGAAGTAAATCAAGATTTTGCAAAATCTATAATAAAAAGTAATGAAGTATTAAATATTATTGGAAAAGTATTGCCAGTAACATTAGATGAAATGGAAATAAATGCAGAATTAGAAAATGGATATATAGTTACAGAAAAATCAAAAATACCAGAAGTAGTATATGATAAATTAACAAGAATAAATAGAATAACATTAACTCCTTCAAATTGTAGACCAGCTCCTGGAGTAATAGAGGCAATAAAAGAAGCAGATTGTATTATAATAGGACCAGGAAGTTTATATACAAATGTTATTCCAAATTTATTAGTAAATGGAGTAGCAAAAGCAATAAAAGAATCATCAGCAATAAAAGTATATATAAGTAATATAATGACAGAACCAGGGCAAACAGATAATTATGGAGTTGCAGAACATATAAATGCAATAATTGAACATTGTGGAAGAGGAATAGTAGACTATTGTATTTATGATACAGGAGAAATAATACCAGAAATAATTAAAAAATATAATATGGATGGACAAGATTTAGTAGAGCAAAATATAGATAAAATAAAAGGAATAAAATTTTTGCAAAGAAATTTAGCAACAGTTGCAGATGGATATATAAGACATGACCCAAGTTTAGTTGCATCTTCAATTATTGAACTTATATGTGATGATTTAAAATATCAAGATAAACAAAATGATCCTCAATATATGATGCTTAATAATAAATTAAAAGAAGATAAAAGAATACAAAAAATTCAAAAAAGAATGAATAAGAAAAAAATAAAATCTAGAAAAAATCCAAATAAAAAAGTAAATGATAAAAAAGGAAAAAGTAAATTCCAAAATAAATATAGAGATAGAATAGAGTCAATTAGAGAAGCAGATGAAAAAATAAAAAGAAATAAAACTGTGAAAAAGAAAAATTCAAATAGGGATTATAAAAATACAAAAAATACAAATGTATAAGATATAATTATTTTAAATAAAAATATGAATAATTAGATAAAAATAATAAGTCTTTTAAACTAAAATATAGTATAATATATTTAAAAGAATAAAATTAGTATAAATAAAAAATACAAAAGTTAAATTTAAGGAAAAGAGGAAATTTTATGAAAATTACAAAGGAAAGTTTAAGTTTAGAAGAAGGAATAAAGAGAGAATGGATAATAACTAATGGATTAGGCGGATATGCAAGTTCAACAGTTATAGGAATAAATACTAGAAAATATCACGGATTATTAGTTGCTCCAGTAACACCACCAGCAAGAAGATATTTAATATTATCAAAGTTAGATGAAAGCATAAAAATTGATGATAATGTATATCCATTTTATTCTAATATAGGAAAAGACTATATATCAAAAGGGTATATGTATCAAGAAAGTTTTGAAAAAGAAATACTTCCTAAATTTACATATAAAATAGAAGATACAGTAATAGAAAAAACAATATGTATGGAATATGGAAAAAATACAGTTGGAGTTTATTATAAAATAAAAAATGGAGATAAAGATGCTGTATTAACACTTGCTCCTGTAATAAATTTTAGAGATTTCCACTCAATGACGACAAACCATACATTTAAATTAAAGGAAAGAATAAATGATAAAAAAATAAGAATAGTAATAGATGATTATATACAAACACCAATATATATGCATATATCTGAAGGTGATTATATAGAACATAAAGATGATACATTTTTTAATATGTTTTATATAGAAGAAGAAAAAAGAGGTTTTTATCCAGAAGAAAATCATATAGTACCAGGAAGATATGAAATAAAAATAGAAGCAAATGAAGAAAAAGAAATATCATTTGTATGTTCATTTGAGGAAAATATTGAAGAAATAGATGTAAAAGATCTTATAAAAGCCGAAGAAAAAAGAGTTACACAGATGATAGAAAAAACAGGGCTTTTAAAAAATCAAAAAGATAAAGAAAAAGAAAAGCTTATAAAAGAACTAATAATGGCTACAGATAATGTAATAGTATATAGACCAAGCTTTGGTTTACATACAATAATTGCTGGATATCATTGGTTTTTAGACTGGGGAAGAGATACTTTAATTGCATTTGAAGGATTATTATTAAAACAAAAAAGATTTGATATTGCAAGAGAAGTTTTGAAAACAATGATTAGAGATATAAAATATGGATTAGTACCAAATGGTTATTCAGGTTTTGATAATAGACCTTTATATAATAGTGTAGATGCATCTTTATTATTGTTTGAGCAAGTACAAAAATATATAGAATATACTAAAGATGAAGATTTTGTAAGAGAAAATATATATCCAAAACTAATTGATATTATAGATAATTATATTCAAGGAATAGATGTTGATAATAATAATATTTATTTAGACTCAGACTATTTATTAGTGTCAGGAACAGAAATGACTCAAAATACATGGATGGATGCTAAAATTGGAGATTATGCAGTAACTCCTAGAAATGGAAAAGCAGTAGAAATAAATAGTATGTGGTATAACAGCTTAATGATAATGGCAAATTTGACAAATAAAATGGGTAAGAAAACAGATGTAAGGAAATATAAAAAATTAGCTGAAAATTGTAAGATAGCTTTTAATAATAGATTTTATAATGCGAGAAGAAAATCTTTATATGATGTTTTAGGAGATAGTAAAATTAGACCAAACCAGTTATTTGCGTTTAGTTTAACATATCCTATTATAGAGCCAAATTCAGAAATTGCAAATAATGTTATAAGTACTGTAGAAAAGAAATTACTAAATTCATATGGGTTAAAGACATTGGCTAAAGGTGAGGAAAATTATGTTGAGGTATATGAGGGAGACGGAAAGAGAAGGGATTTGAGTTATCATCAAGGTATAACGTGGACTTGGCTTTTGGGAATTTATTATAATACATTGTTAAATCAATTAAAGTTTGCAAAACAGAAAAAAGAAAAACAAGTGTTGGAGAAGAAAATAGAGGAGTTTAGGAATAGGACTTTGGAAACATTTGAGAAAGAGATTGATTCAAGAGGGTGCATAGGTGGTATAGCGGAAATTTATGATTCGAAGAAACCTTTTGAGCCTAAGGGGGCTGTTTTGCAGGCTTGGAGTGTGGCAGAAATTTTGCGAATTATTTTGTGAGTTTTAAAATTAAGTTTAAGTGGACTTTGGGGGATTCCTTGAAGTTCATTTTTTAATAAACTAAAAAGTAGTTTCCAAAGGGTAATAATAATTTTTTTCTATTTAAAAAACCGACAGTTCCCCAAGACCCGCGTTAGCTTGAAAACCGTACCTAGACCCGCGTGCGTGAGCAACCAATTAGGTTTTCAAACGACCCTGCTATGGAGTGTTTTTAAATAGAAAAAAATTATTATTACCCTTTGGAAACGGCCTCATACAACAAATTAAAAAAAGAACTTCAAGGGATCCCCCCAAAGTTCATTTAAACTTAAAATTATTTACTAAAATTTATTGAAGGTTTAACAACTAGAGTGTGTTGGTGAGTGTAGATTACCATTCCTGGTTTTGCATTATTTGGCTTTTTTACATATTTTACTTCACAGTAATCTACTGGGACATTAGAAGAATTTTTACCTTTGCTGTGGAAAGCAGCAATTGAGGCGATTTTTGTTAGTAAGTCATTAGAAGGTGTTTTGTTTTCTAATTTTAGAATTACATGACTTCCGTGTATGTCTTGGGTGTGGAACCATAAGTCTGTTTTGTTTGCAAATTTTAAGGTTAAATAGTCATTTTCTTTATTATTTCTTCCAACATATATTGTGTAACCATCAATTGTGTATTTTATTGGGTTAAATGAAACATTTTTATTTTTTGTTAAATTAGATTTTTTTAGTTTTTTACCATAGCTTTTTTTAGATGTATCAGGGAGTTTATCTTTGAAAATTATATTTTCTGATATTTCTTCATAAATATTTGTAATTTCTTCAATAGATGAACAGGTTTCTAACTCATAAACTATACTTTCTATGTAATCTAATTCATTTAATGTTTCTTGTTTTTGTATTCCAACAATTTCTAAAGTGTTTTTTAGTTTGTTATATTTTTTAAAATATCTTTTTGCATTTATATTAGGAGGATATTTTTTATCAAGTGGAATATTTATAATTTTATTGTTATCATAATAATTTTCTAAGGCAACACTATCAATATTTTGATTTTTAATTCTATAAAGGTTTGCGGTGATTAGTTCACCATATAGTTTATACTTGTCCATATTTTCACATTCTTGTAATTTGGAATTGATGTTTTTTAGACGTTTATTATATTTTTTTAATGTTTCTAATATCAATTTTAATAAGCTATCTCTATAAGTAATAAATTTTTCAGAAGAAGTTTTTTCGTGGTAATAGTCGTCTAAAAAGAAGTTTAGTTTAAAAGTTATAGAATTGCTGTTATTAGTATTGATGTTGCTATCATTATTATTATTATTATTATTATAAATATTGTTATTAAAATTTTTATCAAGAGATTGGTTATTTGTGTTATTATCAATATGATGTTTATTATCAGTAGTTTTGTTATTATTATAATTATATTCTTCTAAAAAATAATCAACTAATTTATTATTAGAATTGTAAATTTTATTAAATTTTAAATTAGAAGAATTTTCAGAATATATTAAAGAAGTTATATAATAATAGGATTTTTGTAGGTTTTCTTTTTCTATATTATTTATGTTTAAAATTTTGATTGTATTTTGTAAAAAGCTTTTACTAAATCCATTAAAAGTATTAACAATAGTTTCTGAAAGATTTTCTATAGATAAATTTTTAGCTTCTAAAATTTGATAGAATTCGTCAAAATTAGATATTTCTAAAAAATTTATTTTGTCAGAAATAGGGAAGTGGTAAGGATATTTAGGTAAAAGATTTCTAGTTTTTATATTTGATTCTTCATCATGATAAATATGTCTTACACAATCGATTATGATATTTTGTTCATCAACTAATAAAATATTGCTATGTTTTCCCATAAGTTCAATAATGAGTTTTAAAGAAAAAATATCATCTATTTCGTCAAAACTTTCAAATTCTATAATAACAACTCTTTCTAATTTATCAGTTATAAAATTTTTTATGTGTGTTCCTAGCAAATATTTGCGTAGGAGCATGCAGAAATTAGGTGCTACTTTAGGATTGGGCTTAGAATGTGTAGTTAAATTTATACTATAATTTTGTGAATCTATGCAAATATTAAGTGCATAGTTTAAACCATTTAAATACATTCCTAAAAGAATAGTATTTTTGTCGGGTTGAAATATTTTGTCTATACGTGCACCAGATAAGTTTTGTAATTCTGATGTAATTACTTTAGTAACAATTCCATCAAATGCCATTTTAATCAGTCCTTTTCTTGATTTTTAGATATTATTTTTAAATAATTCTAGATATAAATTTTTTTCATTTTTTATAATATTTAATAATTCTTTTTGCAATATGTCAAATCATTTATTTATTTTTTGATATATATTATGTAAATATTTGTTATAATAATAAAGAATTTAGTTAAATAGTTATATTATAACATTTATTATAAACATTTTTTATTTGTTCTTCTGTAATTGGACCTTGTCTTAAAATATGAGGTATTCCATTAGTAACTTTTACAATAGTAGAAGCGGTACCTGTTTTGCTAATTTTACCATCTATAAAATAATCTGCTTTTCCATCAAAATCTTTTATAACGTCCTTAAAATTAGTTCCAGTAGGTTTTCCAGAAAGATTAGCACTTGGAGTAGCAATAGGAACACCAGCATATTCTATTAGTTTAAGAGTAACTTTATTTGAGGGCATACGAATTCCTACTGTGTCTGAGTTTGCTGTTAGAATATCTGGAACTATATCTTTTTTTTGTAAAATAATTGTTAAAGGTCCAGGAAAAAATTCTTTCATTAGAGCATATTCTAATTTTGTTATATTTTTGGTTAGTTGATTTATCATTTCAATACTATTTACTAGTAGGCTAATAGGTTTATTTAAAGGTCTTTGTTTAACTTCGTATAATTTTTTTAAAGCTTTTTCGTTTAAACCATTTACACCTATTCCATATACTGTTTCTGTTGGAAATACTACTATTCCACCATTCTTAATTATTTTAGCAGGTTCTTTTAATTTTATATAGTCAATGTTAGTTTTAAAATCTAAATAATTATTCATTTATATTCCTTCTTTTTAATTAAATGCGATAGAATTATTATATATTAGGTGTAAATAAAATTCAATATTAAAATTAGTAAATTGTTCATTGGAATTTTTGATGTGATTATAGCATTTTAAGGTAATATATGGTATAATTACATTGGTTTATTTTATGGAGAAAATTAAGGAGAAACTTGATATGAAAGATAAATATAATTTAACTTTAGAACAAAATATATTTTTAGCCAAAAGAAATTTGGTAGATAATATATATGCTAATGCAAGAATGGAAGGATTAAATATAACTTTTCCAGAAACTAAAACTATATTAGAAGGTGTTAATGTTCCTAATTTAAAAATAGATGAAATTCAGTGT
>CAJFJM010000062.1 GCA_904384245.1 uncultured Clostridia bacterium | reverse complement strand
TTGACTTTTTCGTCAATAGGGTATTGACTATTTTGACAATAGGGGTATTGATTTTTTTGACAATAGGGGGTGTCAACAATATAAATATATCTTGCGATAATTTCTTTGTTTTCATTTCTTCTTATTTCTATTTTTATAAATCCAAGTTTTTGCAAATGTGAGAGCCATCTACTTACTGTTTCAATACTTACATTATAAAGTTCAGCAAAATATCTATTTTGAGCATAACAATACCCATATCTATTGGCAAGTGCTGTAATTTCCCCATATAATAGTTTTTCATTAGGTTTTAAATCTTTTGAATATCTTATAGTAGCAGGTATAATAGCATAATAATTACTTTTTTCCTCATTCACGATTAACCTCCTTTTCCATTATTTTATCTTCTCTTGATTCTGATAAAATCAAGGCATATAAAAAGAGGCTAATATTAGCCCCAACAATTAAACCAATTATAAAATATATCATTTTAACATCTCCATTTTTTATAAATTTATATATAGTGATTAGATACTTGCTTTTTAAATTTTCTCTAACAAAACTCTAACAAATTGTAAAAAATTTTGTATTTTTTTATTTCCTTATTTTTCAATATTTTTATGTTCTTACCTTGCAAATCCTTACAGTCTCTTATGATATATGCATCTTATTAAATCTTAATAGCGACTAATAGGTAAACAGGGTAAAATCCTTCTAAGCCTGGGGTCGGGGGTTCGAGACCCTCCTGGCTCACCAAAAATCAAGAGTTTAAAACTCTTGATTTTTTTATATTTTTTTCGTTTATAATTATATTTCTATAGATTATATTCTTTTAATTTACTAATAATAGCTATATAATTTTTATTATGGTTTATCAAACTAATACTTATAGGTATTAGTTTTTTTAAAAATCTCTAACTATAACTTATACTTGGTGTTATTTTTGATTTTTATGTCTATTAGTATGTTATTTTCTATATTTAGAGCTTATTTTGATATTTTTTTATATAATTTATAATTTGTTTCATATTGTTTCATTAGTTGTTATACTTATTTAAGTTAAAATATGGAGGGTTATAAAATGAGTTCAGTTACAAAACCAGAGATGTATTCTGTTATTGGTAAAAAAATTAGAGAATATAGAGTGAAAAATAATTTGACTCAAGAGGAACTAGCAGAAAAACTTAATATTTCTGTTAAATATATTTCAAGAATTGAAAATGGTAGTGGTGGAGTTAAACTTGAAACTTTAATAAATGCTATGAATCTTTTGGGTATTGCTCCTAATGATGCTTTTGGTGATTTGATTAAAAATGATGATATTAAATTGCAGTTATTTTTATCTTCTAAAATAAGTGAATTATCAAAAGAAAAAATTGAGTTTTTGCTTTCTTTAATTGAATCTTTAAAAAAATTGAATTAGTTCTTAGGGTAAAATAAAAAACATTTATCAAACTTACTTTTTGTTCGATAAATGTTTTTTATTTTATTCTTGCCAAAATGCTTTATATGTTTTAAATGCTGAATATATATCAAATTTACTTGTTACTTCATATGGTGCATGCATTGAAAGTACTGGAACTCCGCAATCTATTACATCTACTCCTTTGTTAGCTAATATATATGCTATTGTTCCTCCTCCTCCGATGTCTACTTTTCCTAGTTCTGCTATTTGATATTTTATTTCATTTTTTTCTAATATTTTTCTTATCCATGCGACATATTCGGCATTAGCATCTGATGCTCCTGATTTTCCTCTTGCTCCTGTGTATTTATTTAGGCTTATTCCTTTTCCTAAAAATCCTGCATTTATTTTATCTGATACTGATGCATATATTGGGTCAAATCCTGCGTCTACGTCTGATGAAAGCATTTTTGAGAAGCAAAATACTTTATCTAATAGGTTTGGTTTATTTATGTTTAATTTATTTAATATTTCTGATATAAAGAAGTCAAACATATGTGATTCCATTCCTGTGTTTCCCATACTTCCTATTTCTTCTTTGTCTGATAATATGCATACTGCTGTATTTTTTACTTTTTCTAATTCCATCATTGCTGCAAGTGATGTATATGCACAGACTTTATCATCTTGTCCATATGCTGCTACCATTCCTTCGTCAAATCCTAGACTTCTTGCTTTAAATGCTGGTACTAATTCTAGTTCTGAACTTGTTAAATCTACTTCTGTTATTCCGTATTTTTGGTTTAATATGTTTAAAATATTTAGTTTTACTTTTTCTGTTACGTCTTCTGCATTGTATGGAATACTTCCTATTAAAAGATTTAAGTCTTCTCCATCTATTCCATTTTTTAATTTTTTATTCATTTGTTCATCTGCTAAATGTGGTAGTAAGTCTGTTATTGTAAATATTGGATCTGTTTCATTTTCTCCTATATTTATTTCTATTTTTTCTCCATTTGTTTTTACTATTACTCCATGGATGCTTAATGGTATTGTTGTCCATTGATATTTTTTTATGCCTCCATAGTAATGTGTTTTAAAATATGCAAGTTCTGTGTCTTCATATAGTGGGTTTGGTTTTAGGTCTAGTCTTGGTGAGTCTATATGTGAACCTATTATATGCATTCCATTTTCTATTGGTTCTTCTCCTATTATTGCTAGATACATACTTTTTTCTCTGTTTACAAAATATATTTTGTCTCCTGGTTTTAATTCGCTAAATTCCATTATGTCTTTAAATCCATTGCTATCTGCTAATTTTCTAGCTTCTTTTACAAATTCTCTTTCTGTTTTGCTTTGATTTAAAAATTTCATATAGTTTTCTGATATTTTAAATATTTCTTCTTTTTGTCTGGTGTCTACTGTTTTCCAGCCATTTTCTTTTTTGTTAAATAATTTTTCTTTTAGTTCTTTTTCCATTTTTTGCCTCCTTTTGTTTTTTTCTTAGTATATCACTATTATTTATATTTTTCCACTCTTTTTTATATTTATTCTTTTTGATATTTTTTCTTTTGATACTTCTTATATATTTATTTTTGGCTTAGAATATGATTTTTATTTGCTAAATTTTATGTTATATTTTTTATTTTCTTTTTTCTTTTTTTATGGTAAACATTTTTTTGGTTGAATATTATTTTTTGTTGAATTTTTTCTAATATTTTTAATATTTTACTTGACTTGCTATTTTTTTTTTGCTAAAATTTCTTTATCAAATCATATATTTATATATGTTTGAATTATTTTTTGTTTATGAACTAGATTTCTCCTTTTATAAGTAATCTAGTTCTTTTTATTTTTTCTTTAATTTTGATTGCTTAATATATGTTTTAATATTTTATTCATATACTAATTTTGTATATAACAAGAACGATTATTTTAAAAAATATGTATTTTAAATGTTTTTATAAATTTTTACTTTAATTTTTGCTTTTAAAAATTATACTTTTATATATTTTAAAAATTTTTAGGATTTCTTGTAACATTTTTATCTTTTTTTACTCATATATTATGAAAGGGGGAGACGTTATGCAGAATATGGATGAAATTTATAAACAATACTCTCAAACTGTATTTAAATATATATTCTGCTTAACAGATAATAAAGAATTAGCTGAAGATATAACCCAAGAAACTTTTGTTATAGCTGTACAAAAAATTAATACTTTTAGAGGTGATTGTAAGTTATCTGTATGGCTATGTCAAATTGCTAAATATCTTTGGTATAAAAATTTAAAAAAGGATAGGCATCTAAAATTTGAAGATTTTAAGGATTTTGATAATTTTAATGATTCTACTGATATTGAAGATTCTATTATTGAAAAAGAGGATAAATTGGATTTTTTTAAAAAACTTCAAAATTTAGATTCTGTTACTAAAGATGTTATGTATTTACGTTTGATGGGAAATTTAAGTTTTAATGAAATAGCAGAGATTCTTGGTAAAACTTCTAATTGGGCAAGAGTTACATATTATCGTGGGAAGCAAAAATTAAAGGAGGGATTGGATTATGGAAAAGAAGAATGAGTGTGATATTGTTCAAGATTTATTACTTAGTTATTGTGATGATACTTTAAGTAGTTCTTCTAAGAAATTGGTTGAAGAGCATTTAAAAAATTGTGTTAATTGTCAGGCTAAATTAAAGACTATTAAAGATGATATTAAGCAAAGTCATGATGATGAGCTTAAAGAAATTGATTATTTAAAGAAAATACGAAGAAAGACTAGAGTTAAATCTATTGTTTTGGCTATTTGTATTATTTTAGCTGTTTTATTTGCTTTTTATATTTATAACTTTAGTATTGTTAATAGTATTGCAAATAGAGCTACTAAAAATTTGAATTATCAGAATTTTTATAGGGAGGCTATGACTGTAAGCTCTAATAATTCTACTTCTGTGGTTAAAACATATTATAAAGATGGTAAATATAAGATGGTTTTTGAAACTTATTCTGATGAAGGTAAGAAAGTTAATATGGTAAAATATGCTACTGTTGGTTCTGATGAATATATAGTTGTCTATGAAAATAATAAAGAAGTGACAGTTTATAAAGGTGATGTTTACAAAATATTTAATTCTGAAGATAATATAAAGTTTTCTCCTTTTGTTTCTGATCTTACTCGTTTCTTTGTTTATAGACTTTCTGTTCCTTTTATGATGTCTATTTCTAGTGATACTTTTGATGTTGGTAGAGAATATTATGTTTTTAAAAATAGATTTTCATCAAATGATAATTGGGAGATGTGGGTTGATAAAGAGTCTGGTTTAACAGTTAGAGAAATTAGTAGGAATAGTACTAAGTCTTTTTATCCTGGTACAAATGTAACCAAGTCTGTTTCTGATACTATTACTTCTTATTCTTATGAATTTAATGGTGTTACTGATGAAGATGTTGCGGTTCCTTCGTTTGATGGATATATTGTGACAACTATTGAAGATGGTAATGGCTAAGATATGATTTTTAGATTAGTTTGAAAATTTGAAGTGGATATTTTATTGGGTTTTGGTTTTTTATTATTTTTTGTGTTTGAATTTTATAATTTTTAATTATGAATTATGTATTTATATATTGTTTATTATATTAAATATTGTATATTATATTTTATATTTTAAATTATAAACTTTTAATTATAAATTTAGTATTTTGAATTTTAAACTATAAATTTTTAAATTATAATTTTTGTGTTTTAAACTATAAGTTTCAAATTATATTATACATTATAAATTTTAAATTATAATGTATAATAGCTAAAAAGCTAAAAATCTTGCTTTAATAAGTTGGATTTTTAGCTTTTAATATATGTATTTTTTGCTCTGAATATTATTTCTTAATATTTTATATAATTAAAATTATTTGGCATATTGTTTAGCTCAGCATTTGAGCTATATATCTTAATGTTTTCTATTTTTTATTTATTTATGCTGTTTCTTTATTTTTTCTTTTTTCTAGTTCATATATTACAAATGCTATAACTACACCTATTGTTGCAGTTATTGCTTGAACTGCTCCCATGTTTGTTTGTAGTGTTGATACTAGTTTTTCTGGGAATATTCCAAATAAATTTAGTATATTGAAACTTGTAAATATTATTGCTACTTTTATTATTATTCCTACTATTCCTGCTAAAAAGTAATTTTTTTGTTTTCCTAATAATATTGCTTTATATGAATATACTAACGCAAAGTTTCCTAGCCATATTGCTGGTATCATATATACCATGTATACTGATGCTGATTTAAATACATATCCTCCTAATATTGTTGATATACTAGGCATTGTTACAACTCCTATTATTTTTTTCCATCCCTTTAAGTTGATGGCTGTTACTACTAATGCTGTGTTTACTATTGAACCTATTATTAGTTGTGAGTTTGTTGCTATTACACTTGTTGCTCCAAATACTTTATTTAATATTTCTCCTAAAAATGTTGGTACTAATAGTGCTATTAAGAATATTAGTATTGTTTGGATTGTGTCTGTAGCTTTTGAAAAGTCGGTTATTCTTTTGTTTATTATGCTTTCTTTTTCCATTTTGATTCTCCTTTCTTTTTTGTTTTATTATAGCAATAAAATTTTTTTATTACAATGGTTTTTGTTAATTATGAATACTTGTGTTAGTTAATATTTTTTTATGTTTTTTATAATGTTTTTTATTTAATGTTGTTTTTGTTTGCTTTATAAAATTCTTGTTCTTTGCTTCCTATTTTGTTTTTTCTTTCTATTACTCTTGTTTTCTACTCTCTATCTTTATTTGTTTTTTTAATTTATTGTTGGTTACTTTCTATTTTTTCTTTTTAATATTATTTTTGTTTTCTTTCTAATATTCTTTTTGCATATGAACATTCTGCTACGACTTTTTGATTGTTTTTGTTTGCGTTTTCTATTATTGTTTCTACTAATTTTCTTGCAATCCCTTTACCTTGGTATGTTTTATTAACTTCTGTATGTACTATGTTCCATCCTTCTTCTGTTTCTATATAATCACATTCCCCTATTTTTGTTTTTTCATCATATGCTATTGATTTATTTTCGTTTTTGTTGAATTTTATTTCTATCATTTTATTTTCCTCCTTTTTTCTTTTTCTGTTTGTATTTTACTATTAAAAAATTTATTATTCAATAGGATGTGAAGTATAAAAATTTGGGTGATATTTTTGGGTATATTGTCTGATGATGGCATTGTCGAATATATAAAAGAAAGTCATGGTTTTATTGATTGTTTGATTTTCTTATTGCTTTATATTGCATTATAATATCATAAAAAGTTATACATAGTACTGAAATATCAGTATTTGTATAACTTTTTATTTTGGTGTGCCTGGAGGGACTCGAACCCCCGGTCTCAAAGTTCGTAGCCTTGCATTTTATCCAGCTAAACTACAGGCACTTATTAAACTATATATTATTATACTGTTATTTCACATAATATTCAAGAGAATTTTAAAATTTTTTTAAAAAATATTGCATTATTTTAAAAAATATGTTATAGTATATAAGCGTTAGGAAATTTTATAGTTAAAATCGAGGTGTAGCGCAGTTGGTAGCGCGCGTGGTTTGGGACCATGAGGTCGCAGGTTCGAACCCTGTCACCTCGACCAGAAAAAGGAGCTTTTTGCAAGCTCCTTAAATTGTTTTTGGGCTATTTTAAGCCTTTTTTCTTTTCTCAAACTTTTTCAAAATTTCTCTATATTTGTGTTACTGCATTCAATGTTGCATTCAGCTAAAATATATTGAATGTAATAATTGCATTCAGAGTATAATTTATACAGTTATAATTCAAGTTCATCAATTTCTTTTGGATTAAATCTATCAAATGTTCCTATTATTTGTAATGAATTTTTATCTATACTATCTATAACTTGTTTCATTTCCTCTGGAGCTTTACCTACATATTTTTTATCTCTAGTGGAGTATAGGTAATAAATATTATTCTTTTTATCATCAGATTTTTTTAAAGACTTTACTTTCAATATAGATATTATCCTAGATAAATCGTTTCCCGTAGTAGCTACATAAGCTTGTATTCTTGAGCTTTCTTCTGGAGATAATATATTTTTAGCAACATACAAATAATATCTTATATTTTCTAGATATTTCATAGTACCTTTATAATCAGTTAATTTATTTATATTTTCAAAAATATAATCTAATTTGTATTTTAATAATTCTTCTTCTGAAACATTTTTATTATGTAATACATATTTTTTAAATAATTCTGGGTTGTTCATATCTTTTTTTAATAATTCTATGGTATCTTCTGTATAAAGTCCTCTTTCATCCTCTTTTGAAATTTTGGGTATAAAAAAACTATACCCTAATTTTTTATCTAATTTTTCAATATCTTGTCTTGTTAAACTATCAATTTTACCATAATAAAGTTCTAATCTCTTTAAATAAGATTCATTCTCTTTTTTTAATATTGAATCATTTACAGGTCTACTTAAGTCAAAACAGAAACTATTTATTCTTCTTGAAGTTTTTATTCTAGATAAATCACTAATTAAATTTGTAATATAATTTTTTCCATCAATTTTTAATATTGTGTCTATATGTGTGATTGGACTTTCAGGATGTTTTTTTACTAAGTCTGCAGAAATTCCAATTCGTTTATCTCTTAATATACTAACATACAATTCTGAAATTGACTTACAAATACCATAATATTCGCTATCTATCAAATCATTATAATGTCTTTCTTTTCCTTCTCTATTAGTAAATACAAATTGAGGACTTTCACTAACGATTTTCCCCAATTCCAGATATATGAAATATGCCTTTTCTATTTGAGATAAATTTTGTGGCATATTATTTATAATATTATCAATTTCGGAACTATTTATTAAGTTTGTATAAAGATTTTTAGGCGAATCTAATAATAGTTGACTTTGTTTTTTATTTTTTAGTTTATTTACAAAATTCTTTAAATAATCAACAATTCTCATAAACACACATCCTAAAATACTTATTAAATATATGATAACATAAATTACACAAAAATAAAATATCACATTAGTTTTTATTGTGATATTTTATAATTTCTATTAATACATTTCTTCCTCATCTTCAAGCAATACTGTATATTTGATATTTTTACTTTTATAGCATACCTCCTTTCAAATTTATTTATATCCGTTTTGGAAACTTGTATAATTATTCATAATGGATATATTGATAATCCTCCAAAATCAAGAAACGAACAATTAGCTTCTTTTTTAAGAAGAATTGGTGTATGTGAAGAACGTGGCAGTGGATTTGATAAAATAGTATATTCCACAGAAATATATCAATTACCTGCACCAAAAATCG
The DNA here is from genome assembly GCA_904384245.1 of uncultured Clostridia bacterium. GTDB lineage: Bacteria > Bacillota > Clostridia > TANB77 > CAG-508 > CAG-269. Next base: position 488 of record CAJFJM010000062.1, on the reverse strand, counting down.
AAGTTTATGATGAAGATACTAAAGTAACACTATATGCACATATGGCTTATGAGGATATGAGTAAAGAAGATAAAATAAGAGCTTGCTATATGCACGCATGTTTAAAATACGTTAGTAATGAGCATTTAACAAATGCATCTTTGAGAAAACGATTTGGAATAACACAAAATTCAGTTGTATCTAAATTAATAAAAAAAGCATTAGATGATGGAAAAATAAAACCTTATGATAAAGATACAGCACCTAGATATATGGAATATATTCCTTATTGGGCTTAATTTAAGTTTCCGGTAAGTTTCCATTCTTCATATTTTTCATTTTTTATTTGCAATTATTTTTTCTTCATGTCCATCATCATATACCCAATGAATGTATTTAAAATCTCCACCAATTCTTGTATATTCATTTCCACCATCAATTGAACATGCTCCACATTTACATTTTTTATAATCGTGAACACTTAAAGATTCAATTATATCATTACATTT
>CAJFJM010000061.1 GCA_904384245.1 uncultured Clostridia bacterium | reverse complement strand
ATTTTTTTATTATTTATTTTTTTTATTATTTATTTTTTTTATTATTTATTTTATTATTTATTTTTTTATTTTTTTTATTTATTTTATTATTTATTTATTTATTTTATTATTTATTTATTTTATTATTTATTTATTTTATTATTTATTTATTTATTTTATTATTTATTTATTTTTATTATTTATTTATTTATTTTTATTATTTATTTATTTTTTTATTTATTTATTTATTTTTATTTATTTATTTTTTTTATTTATTTATTTTTTTATTTATTATTTTTTATTTATTTATTTTTTTTATTTATTTTTTTATTTATTATTTATTATTTATTTATTTATTATCTTTTATTATTTTAATAAAAAAAAGAAATGTAATATATATACACTTCTTTTTTATTTTAATTTTTATTCTATATTATCTTCCATATCTGGTTTTAATGTTTCTATACTTACTACTTTTCCTCCGTCACTTGTTCTCATTAGAGTTACACCTTGAGTTGATCTTCCTAATACACTGATGTCTTTTACTTTTAATCTTATAATTGTTCCTGTATCTGTTATTAGCATTACATCATCTTCATCGTTTGCTATTCTTACGCCTACTAGTTTTCCTGTCTTTTGTGTTATTTTATATGTTATAACACCTTTTCCTCCTCTAATTTGAACTCTATATTCATCTAGTTCTGTTCTTTTTCCAAATCCATTTTCTGTTATTGCAAGTAATGTTGCTTTTCCTCCTGCTATTACAGATTCCATACCTATTACTTCATCATCTTCTTCTAGTCTTATTCCTATAACTCCTTGTGATACTCTTCCTATTGGTCTGACGTCTTTTTCATCAAATGTTATACACATACCATTTTTAGATACTAAGACTACATTATCTTGTCCATCTGTTAGTCTAACAGCTATTAGTTCGTCATCTTCTTTTAATGTTATTCCTTGTAATCCTGTTTTTCTAGAAGAATTATATTCAGATAATGCTGTTTTCTTAATTAGTCCATGTTTTGTTGCCATCAATAAGTATTTTCCTTCTGCAAAATTTTGGATTGGAATTACTGCTGATACTTTTTCTCCTGGATCTAAACTTAATAGGTTCACTATTGCTGTACCTTTTGCTGTTCTTCCAGCTTCTGGAATCTCAAATCCTCTTAGTTTATATAGTTTTCCTTTATTGGTAAAGAATAGTATTGTGTCATGTGTTGATGCTGTAAATATTTGTTTTACAAAATCTTCTTCTCTTGTTGCAATTCCAGTTATACCTTTTCCACCTCTTCTTTGACTCTTATATGTGTCTATTGGCATTCTTTTTATGTATCCAAAGTGTGTTAAGGCTACTACTGTTTGCTCTTCTTTAATTAAGTCCTCTACTACAAATTCTCCTTCTGCTGCTACTATTTTTGTTTGTCTTTCATCTCCGAATTTGTTTTTTACTTCTATAAGTTCTTCTTTAATTATATCGAAAACTAATTTTTCACTTGCTAAAATATCTCTTAAATGTGCTATTAGTTTCATCAATTCATTATATTCTTCTTCTATTTTTTCTCTTTGCAAACCTGATAATGTTTTTAATCTCATATCTAGAATTGCTTGTGCTTGTACATCTGATAATCCAAATCTTTCCATCAATCTTTCTTTTGGATCATCATATGAAGAACGGATTATTTCTATAACTTCATCTATATTATCTAATGCTATTTTTAATCCTTCTAATATATGTGCTCTTGCTAATGCTTTATCTAAATCAAATTTTGTTCTTCTTAATATAACTTCTTTTCTATGATTTATATAGCATTCTAACATTTCTTTTAATGTTAAGATTTTTGGTTCTCCGTCAACTAGTGCAAGCATTATTGCCCCAAATGTTTCTTGCATTTGAGTATGTTTGTATAGTTGATTTAATATTACTTGTGCATTTGCATCTCTTTTTAGTTCTATTACTACCCTTGTTTTTTCTTTTCTGTCTGATTCGTCTCTTACTTCTGATATACCTTCTATTTTTTTCTCTTTTACTAAATCTGATATTGATTTTACAAGTTTTGCTTTATTGACTTGGTAAGGTAATGATGTTACTAATATTCTTTGTCTATTTCCACTCATTTCTTCAATTTCTGCTTCTGCTCTCATTGTGATTTTTCCCTTACCTGTTGTATATGCTTGTTTTATTCCTTCTATGCCTAAGATTGTAGCTCCTGTTGGGAAATCTGGCCCTTTTATTACTTGCATTAAATCTTCATTAGTTACATTGTCTTCATCTATTACTTTTATTATTCCATCTACTACTTCTTTTAAGTTATGTGGTGGTATATTTGTTGCCATTCCTACGGCTATACCTGATGAACCATTTACTAATAAAGCTGGAATTCTTGCTGGTAATACTGTTGGTTCTTGTAATCTGTCATCATAGTTTGGCATAAAATCTACAGTGTTTTTCTCGATATCTGAAAGCATGTATTGTGATATTTTTGACATTCTTGCTTCTGTATACCTCATAGCCGCTGGGCTATCTCCATCTACAGAACCAAAGTTACCATGTCCATCTATTAAAGGATATCTCATTGTAAAATCTTGTGCCATTCTTACCATTGCATCATATACTGAACTATCTCCATGTGGATGGTATCTTCCTAAAACAGATCCTACAGTATTAGCACATTTACGATATGGCTTATCTGCTGTTATTCCATCTTCATGCATAGCATATAAAATTCTTCTGTGTACTGGTTTTAAACCATCTCTTACATCTGGAAGAGCTCTAGATACTATAACACTCATTGCATAATCTATATATGCAACTCTCATTTCTTTTTCTATATCTCTTTCTATTATTTTTCCGTCACGTCGTTCTTGTCTTTGTTCCATTGTTTTTCCCTCTTTCTATTGATTTTATCTTTTGTAATTATACTAAAACAAATAGATTTTTGCAAGTAAATTTTTGTAAAAATTTAGGGAAATACAAGGTTTACTGATACTTTTTAATGTAGATAATTTTATTGAATTATATAATCATGTTGAATTTTAATTTTTATAAAAATCAATTATTTATCTTTTTAGATTTCAAATGTTTTTAGATAGTAATGGTTTATTTATAAAAAATTTAATTATTTTTTTACTTTTTTTTTATGAGCATGACTTTAATTTTTTAGTATTTTTATACTCTTTTTTTGAGATATAATATTATTTGATTCTTTAATATTTTTTATATTCTATTTTTTAGTTCAAACATTCTAATATTAAATTTATTCCATCTATAAATCCTTGTTTATACATGACCTTATTATATTCTGACATTTTTATATTATAATTATCTTCCATCTCTTTTATTATTTCTTTTATTTTTATTTGGTCTTTTTTATTTTCTATATTTTTAATCATTTCTTCTACGTCTATTGTTTTAATTGTATCTTTTATTTCAATTCTTTTATTTTTTATTATTTCATCTAATTTTTCTTGTTGTGCTTTATATATTATTTCTAAAACTTCATTTTTTCTTTTTTTATTATCCATTATTATTTTTTGCATAATATAATTTTATTATATTATACAAACTCCTTTCTCTTTAATATATATCTTATTATATGCATTTTTATTTTATTTTTTCATTTATTAGTTTATTTTACTATATACTTTTGCTTTTTTCAACATTTTGTATCTTTTTTATGTATGCTATTAGCTTATTAGTAAAAAAATTTTTTTATTATATAATATTTATGATATATATTATGTTGATTTTTTATGAAAGGGTTTTTATTATGCAAAAAAATATAGATAATAATGATAATATTTTAGTTGGTGAAAGAATTCGTAATATAAGAGAAAATTTTCATATGAGTCGTGAAAAATTTTCTGAAATGATAGATGTGTCTGAAGTTTTTTAGGGCAAATTGAAAGAGGTGAAAGATCTTTAAGTATTAAAACTTTAAAAAGAATTGTTTCATATACAGGTGTTTCTTGTGACTATATTCTGTTTGGAAATCCCGAAAATAATGATATTATATCTAAAATAAATCGAATATTAAATAAATCATCTGAATCTACTTTAAAATATGTATATGAGCTTATTCATAGTTCTTTTACTTTTTTTAAAAAAAGTGATAAAACTTTATAGTTTTTTATTAGATTATTTTTTTATTTTTATATTTTATAAAATATGAATTTATTTTATTAAAAGTTAAACTTTTAATGCAACTTTTTTATTGTATAGGAAACAATATGAAACTTTATGTTACGCAGCTTAAAGTGAAAATAAATAAGATTTTATTTTCAAAATAAAAATCAACTTCTTTCTTGACCCTATATGGATTTTTTCGTATACAACAAGAAAAGTTACCTAAAAAAAGACCGACATAAGCCTTGCTAATGTAGTTTCGCTACTTTTCTTATAATATTCTAAATTATATGAAATTTTTTAGTTACATATTTATAATTTATTTGATAATTCTATTTGTTCTTGAGTTAAATTAAAATCATGACCATTATTTTTTATCAAATTATGTAAGTTTTCTACTGTACGTGCTTCTTTTAATAAGTTTTCTATCGGTACTAATTTATTTAACTCATTTTCTAATTTAGAATATTCTTTTTCCATTCCTTCAAAATCTTTTTTATTGTAAAATTCTTTCCAATTGTTTATGTATGAATTTGTTTTTTCTATTGATTCTATCTGATTATTAAATGTTTTTTCTATATTACTTTCTACATTATTTAGAATTATGTCTTTACTTTTTAATATTGTATTTGCTACACTATAGTTTATTATGTTTTTTTTGTTTAGTTGGTTTACTACTGTATCAAGTAATGAGGATATTCCATCTATTATTCCTCCATTTTTTATGGCATCTTGCATTTGAGTTATGTTTTCAAAATCTCCTGTTACTATACCTATTGTACTTTTTCCTAAGTCAATTGCATCATCTATGGTTTTTTTTATGCCTTCGTTTAATCCATTTTCTAGTAAATTATCTTTTAAATTTATTACTTGTTCTTCTATGAAATCTGGCAATATTGCTCTTATTCCAATATCAATTGCAAAATTTATTGTTTTTCCTAGTGCTGTTTCTAAAAAATTTTTTTGATTATTTTCTTGTTTTATATCATTTTCTAAATTATTATTTTTTTCTAGTTCATTTATATCCATTTTCTTATTTATTATTTAATTAAAAATAATATCTCCTTTCTTTTTATATTTTTTTAATTTATTTTTTTTTTATTATTTTTTTATTATTTTTTTATTATTTATTTTTTTATTATTTTTTTATTATTTATTTCTTTATTATTTTTTTTATTATTTTTTTTATTTATTTTTTTATTTATTTTTTATTCTTTTTTTATTTATTTTTTATTATTTATTTTTTTATTTATTTATTTTATTGTTTTATTTTTTTATTGAACTATTATAAATTTTTTTCAAATGTTTTTCTATTTTATCAATTCTTTTTTCTTTTTTTATATAGTTTATTGTAGTTGAAAATTTAAAAATTTTCTTTACTAAATCTTTTATTAAACTATCAATATTATTCATATTTAAAATAATATGTAAACTTTCTTTGTTGATTATTTTATTTTTTTCTAAACTTTTAATTAAACTTAAAGATTCCTTAATCCCTAGTATATTTGATTTTATAATTAGTAGATTTTTTGCCCCTTTTTTTATAATTTCTTGTGTTATTACTTCTTTGCTTATTTTATTTGTGTCAACTATTAAATAGTCAAAAAACTCTAAATATTTTTCTATTTTGTTTAGGTTTTCTTTTAAATTTTTTTTACTATCTAAAATTTCTTTCATAAAAATATTATTTTTTATTTTCTTTATTTTTTTATCCTTTAATATTTTTTTTGTATAAATTTTTTTATTTACTTTTTTATATTTTTTTATTTTATATAATTTTTTATTTTCTTTATTTTTTATTTTTAAAAATAATATTTTATTATTTCTTTTAGCTAAATAATTTCCTAATGATAAAGATATAGTTGTTTTTCCTACTTTTTTATTTCCTATTAAATTTATTATTTTTTTATATTTATTATTTTGCTTTTCTTGTTTTTTTATTTTTTTCTTATTTATATTATTATTTAATATTTTATTTTTTTCTTTTTTTAATAGATATAATATTTTTTCTAATTTTATTTTATTTATTTTATTATTTTTTATTTTTTCTTTTTCTATTATTTTTTTTAATTTTTCTATTTCTTGTTTCATCTCTTCTTTATCTATATCTTCTTCTTTTAGTATTTTTATTATTTCTTCTATATCTATTTTATTATTATAATATATTTCATCTATATTTAATTCTTTTAGCTTTTTTTCTTTTTCTTCATTTTCTTTTTCTAAAATATAAATTATTTTTATTTCTTTATTTATTTTGTTTAGATTTTGTATTAAATTTTCTGTTTCGATTTCTCCTTGTAATTTTTCACTTATTATTATTATATCTATATTTTTATTTTTTTCTAAAAATTCAAGTATTCCTTCTTTATATGGAATATCTTTTCCAATTATTTTTATATCTTTTTCTTCTTTTAATCTTATATTTAATGTAGGGTTATCAACTGCTGTTAGTATTTTTTTCATTTTCTTTATCACCTTCTATTATTTCTTTTTCTGCTTCTGAAAATTCTATCCTTGTTAATATATGATTTTCTCCTACAAACATCAAACATTCTCCTCTTTTTAGTGACTTAATTTCTATCTTTTCTTTTTCTGATAAATTGCTATATTCGCTTAATATTTTTATGTTTTCTTCTTCTAGTGCAAAAAATGTTTTTATACTTGAGTTATTTAAAATACTTTTTCCATATATTCCATTTTCTAAACTAAATATGTCGGAAATATCTTGAGTTATTGCTACACTGCTTCCACCGTATTTTCTTATTGTTTTGAATATTTTATATATAAAACTTGCAACATTTTTATTAGATGTTACACCTATAAGTCTCCATATTTCATCTAAATATATTGCTTTTTTTTCATGTCTATTTTCTTTAATTTTGTCCCAAAAAATATCTGTAAATAGATACATTCCATATTTTAGATTTTCTTCTCCTAAATCATATATATCTGCAATTATTAGGTCATTGTCTAATTCTACATTTGTATATTCATTAAAAAATTTCATAGATCCTTTTATAAATGGTATTAGTTTTGTTTTAAATTTTTGTGTTCTTATATCTTTTTCAAGTATATTATATAAATCTTCTAGTTTTGGCATTTCTTTTGAATTTTTAAATTCTTTATCTATAATTTTATTTTTATTTTCTTTATAAAGACTATTATCATCAAAAGTTATCCCTTTTGTTTTATATGTTTCTATTATTTTTTCTTCTAAGATGGCTTTTTCTTCTTCATCCATTTCTCCAAATACTAAATTAAAAAATCCAATAAGTTTTCCAATTTTTGTTGCTAGGTATCCTGTTTCTCCTTCTTCTATGCTTTCTTTTCTTATTTCTAATATGTTTATGTAAGTTGTTGATGTTGCTCCTATTTTTATTTGTACTCCTTTAAGGTTTTTGCATAAATTATTATATTCTCTGTCTGGATCTATTATATATTGTTTTATTCCTAATAATTTATATCTTAATATTAGCAATTTTGTATAAAAAGATTTTCCTGCTCCACTTGTTCCAAATATGCATATATTTGCATTTTTATATTTTTCTGTATTGTATCTATCTATAAATACTAGTGAATTATTATATATATTTGTTCCTATGAATATTCCTTTTGGATCAAAAATTGTTGATGAAATAAATGGATATGTTGCAATTAGTCCTGATGTTAATATATTTCTTCTTGCTGCTTTTTTTACTATTTCTTCATTATCCATGAGAGGTAATGTTGATAAAAATAATTCTTCTTGTCTAAAATTTGCTCTTCTTGTTTGTAAACCTTTACTTTGTGTAATTCCTTCTAATTTATTTAATAAATATTCTAATTCTTTTATATTTTCTGCATATGTATTTATGTAAATATACAAATAATATATATCTTCATTATTTATTTGAATTTCTTTTCTTATGTATTTTGCATCATTATATGTAAATGCCGCAATATCATAGTCCTGCCTATTTTCATTTGTTTCTTTTATTTCTACTCCGACATTTCCTATATGATATGTTAAATCTTTAATTGCTTTGTATGAATCTTGTTTTTCATAAAAAATTGAAATGTTCATATTCATATTTGTTTCTATTAGATTTTTTAAAATAATTTCTGTTTGTTCTTTATAATAATTTACTATTATTAGTCCGCTATAAAAAATATTGTCTATTTCTATATACTTCGGATTTTCAATATTTATGTAAGTTGGTGAAAAAAAATCATTTTTTTCTATTATTCCATTAAATAAATTATTTATTTTTTCTATTTTTTTCTTAAAAATTTGTTTCATTTTGCCTCCTTTTTTAGTTTTTACATTTGTTTTTTAACTTTATTTCCACATTTTTTCCTCTTTTTTTACTTTTTTATTTTTTGTCTCTTTATTTTAGGTTTATTTAAAATTTAATTTTTTTTATATAAATATATTTTTAAAAATTTAAATTTGTTTATTTTTTATTTTAATTGTTTTTATTTTCATTATTTTATTTTTATTATTTTATTTTTTATTTTTATTATTTTTTTATTATTATTTTTATTATTATTTTTTTTATTATTATTTTTATTATTATTTTTTTTTATTATTTTTTTTTATTATTTTTTTTATTATTTTTTTTATTATTTTTTTATTATTTTTTTTATTATTTTTTTTATTATTTTTTTTATTATTTTTTTTATTATTTTTTTTATTATTTTTTTTTATTATTTTTATTACTATTCTTTATAAAAAAATGTTTTATAAAATTCTACTATTTTATATTCTTCATTTATTTCATAACATTTATTTCCACATCTTGCTAGGCATTCTTTTATTTTAAAGAATTTTTCATTTAATTCATTTTCTATTATTTCTTTTGATTTATTAAATTTTTCATTTTTTTCACTTTCAATTATGATATAAAATTCTTTTGATGAAGATTTTTTTGAGTTATTTATCTTTTCTATATTTGATATATAATTATCTGCAATTTTTTTTAAATATTCTTTTTGTTCTATATTTTTTTTAATTTCTTTAATATGTTCTTCTAAATTTTCTTTACTACTTTGGATTATAATTTGAATATTAAAATTACATGTTTTTAAAAATGTTTTATAAGAATTTAAAATTGAATTTTTTTCTAATTCTGATTTTAAATTATAATTTATTGGTATTATTTTAATTATTTTTAAATATTTATTTTTTCTTGTTTTAATAATTCCATTTTTATAAATTTTTTCTATACCTAACCAGTCTTTTGTATTTTTTATTTTTTTTATAAAAATACCTCCTTTTTATTTTTTTGATTATTGGATAAAAGATTAAAGAATAAAAAACATTGAAATAATTATCTTGATTTTAACCTCTTT
>CAJFJM010000060.1 GCA_904384245.1 uncultured Clostridia bacterium | reverse complement strand
TTCTACTTCCCATTTAACTGGATCATATTCAATCCAATCTTCTGTTAGATTTCTTCCTGGTTCTAATATAATTTTATAATTTCCTTCTAATGCTTGATTGACTTCTTTATAGAAGCTTTTTATATATTCATCTTTCATTTAAAATTACCTCCATTACTATTTTTTATTAAATATGAAAATTAGATTTTGTTTTAACATATATAAATTTAATTTCTTTTTTTAAATAAGTCATCTGGATTATATGTATTATATTTAACAACAAGATTATTGTCATTTATATTTATTTTTCCTTTATTTAATAAATCATAAAATACGCTTGGAGAAGTAAGCTTTTTATATACATCTTCTATGTTTTCTTGTCTTACTCCAACATTTTGTAAAATTTTTTGAGCTTTTAATTTATCAATTTTAAAGAAAATAGTTTCATCTTCTAAAATTTTTTTAATTTTTAGATTTTCTTCATAATTATTATTTTTATCTTTTAATAATTTTAGCATAGCTTCATTCATAACAACAATAACCTTAAATTCATCCATTTTTGATATTCCTCCCTTTAATATTTTTGTTTTTGCATTGTATCTTAAATTATATTAAATAGAATTATTTTAAATAATATTTCGGAAATTTTAGATTTTTTGAATCTAATTAACTTGATTTATACTTCATAATCTTTGTTTTATGTTTTATCAGCAAAACTTTAATTGATTATATGGATTGTAATTTTATATTATTTTTAATTTATTATATTTAATAATTTATGAAAAATTTTTGCTTTCAAAAAATTAAGTCTACTGATATTATATACTATTTTATTACATAAGTCAATTTTGTTTTACCTTTGCAGTAATATCAATGGTTTTCTTTACTTTTCCTATAGTTTATGATAAAATATTACATATATTTTTAATGGAGGTAAAAAAAGTGAAAAATAATGAACTAATCCTTATCCTAGATTTTGGAGGACAATACAATCAACTAATTGCAAGACGTGTAAGAGAATGTAATGTTTATTCAGAAGTTGTTCCTTACAATATTTCTTTAGAGAAAATCAAAGAAAAGAATCCAAAAGGAATTATTTTTACAGGAGGTCCAGCAAGTGTATATGGTGAAGATTCTCCTAGATGTGCTGAAGGAATTTTTGATTTAGGTATACCAGTACTTGGAATTTGCTATGGTATGCAACTTATGACATATACTCTTCGGTGGAAAAGTGCAAAGAGCAGAAACAAGAGAATATGGTACAACAAAGGTTGAAATTGATAACACCTCTTCCTTATTTCAAGGATTTGAAAATCAAAATGATTTCTTAATGAGTCATACAGATTTTGTATCAGAAGTTCCAGCTGGTTTCAAAAATACTGGAAAAACTATGCATTGCCCAAATGCTGCAATGGAAAATCCTGATAAAAAATTATATGGAATACAATTCCATCCAGAAGTTAATTTGTCTGTAAATGGAACTAAAGTTATTCATAATTTCTTGTTTAATATTTGTAAATGTTCAGGAGATTGGCAAATTTCTTCTTTTGTGCAAGATAGTATAAAAAATTTGAAAGAAAAAATTGGAGATAAAAAGGCTTTATGTGCCCTATCTGGTGGTGTAGATTCATCAGTTGCTGCTGTTTTATTACATAAGGCAATTGGCAAAAATTTAACTTGTATTTTTGTTGACCATGGATTACTTCGTAAAAATGAAGGTGACGAAGTTGAAGAAGTTTTTAGAAATCAATTTGATATAAATCTTATTAGAGTAAATGCAAAAGATAGATTCTTAAGTAAACTTGCAGGTGTTACAGACCCAGAAAGAAAAAGAAAAATAATTGGTGAAGAGTTTATTAGAGTTTTTGAAGAAGAGGCAAAGAAAATAGGAACTGTTGACTTTTTAGTTCAAGGAACAATTTATCCTGATGTAATTGAAAGTGGATTAGGAAAAAGTTCTGTTATTAAAAGCCATCATAATGTTGGAGGACTTCCAGACTATGTTGATTTTAAAGAAATTGTTGAGCCTTTAAGAGATTTGTTTAAAGATGAGGTTAGAAAAACAGGTTTAGAGTTAGGAATACCAGAAAATTTAGTATTTAGACAACCATTCCCTGGTCCAGGACTTGCTATTCGTATTATTGGAGATATAACAGATGATAAATTAAATATTTTGAAGGATGCTGATAGTATTTTCAGAGAAGAGGTAGCAAATGCTGGTCTTGACAGAAAAATAAACCAATATTTTGCAGTGCTTACTAATTTAAAATCTGTTGGAGTTATGGGTGATGAAAGAACTTATGATTATACTATAGCTTTACGTGCAGTTGAAACTACAGATTTTATGACTGGCGTTTGGAGTAAAATTCCTTATGATGTCTTAGAAAAAGTTTCTTCTAGAATTGTAAATGAGGTTAAACATGTTAATCGTGTTGTTTATGATATTACTTCTAAGCCACCTGCAACTATTGAGTGGGAATAAAATTTTAGTAAAAAGCCTGGACTTTTTAGAGTCCAGGCTTTTATAAATTTCTTCTCTATTAGTTAGAGAATTTTTCAGAAAGTTAAAACTTTCCATAGAGGTTCCAGTTTTCAATTTTTGCAAGGTTTTATTTAAATTAATTTTTATCAAAAATGGTTTTCATTACCCCTTGATCTATTAAACTAGCAAATATGTTTTTAAAAATAATTAGTGCTATTGGTCCTAATAATAATCCCATAACACCAATAAATTTAAACCCTGTATACATTGCAATTAGTGTAAAAATTGGATGTACACCTATATTTTTACTTACTAACCTTGGTTCTAAAAATTGTCTTACAACTGACATTATTATAAATAAAACTAAAATAGCAATTCCTAATTTTAAATCACCATTTAATGCTGATAAAATTGCCCATGGTACCATTACAGTTCCTGAGCCGAGAATTGGCAGTGCATCCACAAATCCTATTCCTAGAGCTATTAGTAATGGGAATTCTATTGCAAATCCTAAAAATTTTAGTAAATATAATCCAATTATTGATATTATAAATGAAACTAAAATAAGTGTTGCTTCTGCTTTTAAATAACTTCCTAATGTTTTTATCAATTCTCTCATGTGCTTTCCTAGTCTCATTACCCATGTTTTTGGTAAATGGTGTTCTATTTGGTCTAAGATGTAGATTTTGTCAACACACATGAAATATAGTGCCATTACTGTGATTACAAAATATATTGCTATAGTAGGAATTTGGCTTACAAAGTTAATAACACTATTTAGAACATTTCTTGCCCAAGTAGATATACTAGAAAATATTTCTCCTGTAGAATCTTGAATAATTCCCATTACTTCTTCTGGTAAATGGATTTTTTCAAAATGAAAACTATTTGTAATGTTTTGGAATAAATTATATCCTTTATCTATATAATAATTCAAATCATCTAAAAGGTTAGATGCTTCTGAAAATAGTGTGAATATCCCCCATGTTAATGCTCCTAAAATGATTAAAGAAACAACTATAAAAATAAGAATTGAACTTGTCCTTCTTGTAAATTTAGTTTTTCTCATGATAAATTTTATTAGTGGTTCCATTAGTAAAGAGATTATAAATGCTATTAAAAACGGTAGATAGAAAATAGATAAATGAAATGATATATATAAACCAGCTAAAATTAGTATAACATATAAAATTCTTTTTCCAACTCTTGCCCAATATGACATATCAATAATCATATATGTAATTTCCTCCTATTATCTTTTCATATTATATGCAAGTTATGATAATTTATCCTTGTTTTACATTATGAAATATAAAAATAGAAAATACTTTAAAATTTTAATAAAGTATTTTCTATTTGAATTTTTAATTATTAAAGATAAATTTTTTCAAGTTATTGCTTCGTAATTATTCTGCGTTTTTACTATTACTATTGCAATCACAAATATTTTCTAATGTTATACATACATTTTTTTCTCCGACTTCTTTACTATTATTTGCTAAATCTCCAAGTGTTAATATACCAACAATTTTATTTTGAGAATCACATACTGGAATTCTTCTAATTTGGTTTTTTGACATTTTATCTTCTACAGTATTTATTTCATCATCTTCATTACATGTGCAAACATTACATGACATTATTTCACTAATTGGTGTTTCTTTTACATTTTTGTTGTTAACTATGCTTCTTAAAATTATATCTCTGTCTGTTACAATTCCACATACACTATTTTCATCATTACATACTGGAACACATCCTATATGATTATCATTCATCAATTTTGCAACATCATATACTGTTGCATTTGGTTTGACACAACAAACATCATTACACATACATTCTTTTGCTTTCATTTTATTACCACCTTTCAAAATTTATCGATATTATTTTTTGCAAAAATAAAAAAACTATGCATTCAGTGTTTTGAAAATATGGTAAAAAATGGATAATTTTCAAATTTTTTTAATATTCATAAATATCTTCATAAAATCTTGGTCTCATTGGTGGTCTTCCATTTGGTCCGCCTGGAAATGGTGGTCTGTGTGGTGGCATAGGTGGTCTTGGATTATGAGGTCTTCCTAATAACTCTCTTAATATCAATATTTTTATTAAATCTCTAATTCCGTTGTTTCTTCTTATATTTCTATTTTCCACCTCTTCTTTTTGCTTTTCTTCCACATTAACTGTTGGTTTTTTTGAAATATTTGTTGATTCAGATCTATTTTGTTCTGTTGCATTTGTTAAAGAAATGTTAACTCTTATTTCTTCTTGATTTTCAAAAGCTGAATAAATTTCATCTGTAATTGTTTCTATTACTGTTTCATTTATATTTCCATTTATATTGTTACATGCTTTTTTTACCATTGGATATATAATTTTATATGTTTCTGGATATAATGATTCTAATTCGCTATTTCTGTTATTTTGATTAGGATAATTGTATTGATAAGTATCATTATAATTATTTGAAAATGTGTTGTTATTTGGCATATCTGAATATCCAATAATACTCCTTATGTAGTCTTCAACTGATTGATTATACATTCTAATTCCTCCTTACTTTTTTGGTATAATATTCATAAAAATATATTTTTGTGAATTTTTATGTTTACATTATATATTAAAATTTTTTAATCTATGATATATATGTGTTATGTCTATAAATATCAATAAAGTAGGAATTTTAATAATTATGTATATTACTAAAATCCCTACTTTATTGATATTTAGATATAGATTTAAATATAAATTTAATATCTTTGATTAAATTAACTACTAAGATATATATAATTTTAAAATATTTTTAACTGATTTTTTAAATATTATTAACTAAATCTTTAAATTTATTACCTCTGTCTGCAAAATCTTTAAACATGTCAAAACTTGCACTTGCTGGAGAAAATAATACTACATCTCCTGGTGTTGCTGATTTTTTTGCAACTTTTACAGCTTTTTCTAGGTCTTCACACATGTGTATATCAAGATTTTTTTGTTGTTTTTCTAATTCTGCCTTTACTACATCAAAAATTTTTCCAGATGTTTGACCTAATAATATTAAACTTTTTACTTTTTCTACAATTGGCTTTGCAAGTGGTGTATAGTCTAAATTTTTATCATATCCACCAGCTATTAGTATAATATTTTCATCAAATGAATCTAATCCTGATAATGTTCTTGTTGGAGATGAACTTGCAGAATCATTATACCATTTAACATTATCTATTTCTCTTACAAATTCTATTCTGTGTTCTACTGGTTTGAATTTTTTTATTGCTTTTACTGCTATATCTGTGTCTACTAATTCTTCTGTTACAGCTAGTGCTGTAGCGATATTTTGATAATTATGTTTTCCTCTTAAGATTACATCTTTTGTATCTAATATATGTATTCTAACTTTGTCTTCACATTTTTTTACTACATTTTCATCAACTATATATCCGTTTTCTAGTTTTTCTTTACTACTAAAAAATACTACTTTTCCTTTAACTTCTTTGGCACAATTTCTTGTTATTTCATTATCATAATTTAAAATTGTTATTCCATTTTCATCTTGATAACGAAAAATATTCTTTTTAGCATCAATATATTCTTCATAGTCTTTGTGAATATTCAAATGGTTTGGTGTAATATTTGTAATTACTGCAATATCTGGACTTACTTCCATTCCCATAAGTTGAAAACTACTTAGTTCTAATACAATAATATCATCTGGTTGCATTTCTGATAGTTTGGTAAATAAAGGATTTCCTATATTTCCACCTAGATATACATTATATCCTGCTTCTTTTAAAATTGCATATATTAAACTTGTTGTTGTTGTTTTTCCGTCACTTCCTGTAACACCTATGATTTTTGCTGGTGACATCTTCATTAGTAATTCTATTTCTGTTGTAACAATTGCTCCTCTTCCGTGCTTCTTCTAATAGTTCCTTTTTTGTTGGCAAACAACTTGGTGAGCGAAAAATAATATCAAAACCTTGTAATTTTTCTATCGAATTTTCTCCAAAGGAAAATTTAAAATTATAGTTTGTTATTTTGTTAATTGCATCTTTTGGTAGTTGTTCTATGTTTCTATCATCAAATACTGTTACATTAGCTTTTTTGTCATGTAAATAGTCAAGTAGTGGTAAATTACTAACACCTAAGCCAATTATAGCGACTTTGCGAAATTTTATATAATTATTGAATTCTTCTAATTTTTGGTTTGTATATGACATTTTTATCCTTCCTTTTTTATTTATTTTTATAATAAATCTTTATCTTGAATCTATGAAGATTTTTCTTATAATAATATTTTATGAAATTTATATTTGTTTGTTAGTTTTTTACTAATTTTTTAGTTATTATATAACAAAATATTGTAAAAAACAATTTTTTATGTATATTTTTCTTTTTTTCGTAAAAAATAATTTTAGATTTGATTGGAGGTGCTTATTATGGCTAAGAAAAATAAAGAAAAGAAAAACAATAATAACAGTAATAGCAACAATAATAACAATAATAATGTTTCAAAATAATTAAAGTTTGATAAAAAATACTCTTAATCATGAATAAAAATAAATCCAGTTATTACAAAAAGATTTTACTTATTTTAAATTTTTCTATTGTAAAATTTTTTATAATAACTGGATTTTTTATTATTAGAATTATATGTAGAAAACTTGACTCTTAGCATGGAATTACATATTTTTGAATATGTCTAGGAAAACTTATTTTTTAGTTTTTATAATTTTTTAAGTATGTAATTTTACTTATATATTTTAACTATTTTTCTTAATTCCGCATAATCTAATATTAAATTCTATATTTTTCTCTTTTAGCATATTTTGTATGTAATAGTTTTTCTGCTCTATAACTTCCTGGCTTTTCAAGGTATTCTTCATATATTTTTTTCAATACTGGGTTTTCATGTGATTTTCTTATAGTGCTTTTTTCATCTATACTATATAGGCTACTTGCTCTTAGTTTTTGAACATCTACCTCTGCCCTAACTTTTGAATGTTTTATTGGCTGACCTCCACCCATTATACATCCTCCTGGGCATGCCATTATTTCTACAAATTGATAATTTGCTTTTCCTGTTTTAATTTCTTCTAATATTTTTTTTGCATTTGCAAGTCCACTTGCTGCAACTACACTTATTGGTTTTCCTGCAATTGTGATTGTTGCTCTTTTTATTCCTTGACTTCCACGAACTTGTTCAAAATCAATTTTTGGTAATTCTTTTCCTGTTAAAATATCTTCTGCTGTTCTTAATGCTGCTTCCATAACTCCTCCAGTTACTCCAAAAATTGCAGCAGCACCAGTTGCTTCTCCCATTGGGTCATCAAATTTACTGTCTTCTAATTTTTCAAAGTCTATGTTTGCTTGTTTTATCATACGTGCTAATTCTCTTGTTGTTATTACATTATCTACATCTTCTAGTCCATTTTCTTTCATTTCTGGACGTTTACTCTCGAATTTTTTTGCTATGCATGGCATTACTGATACTGTGTATATTTTTTCTGGGTCAATTCCTTCTTTTTTAGCATAGTATGATTTTAATATTGCTCCAAACATTTGGTGTGGTGATTTACAACTAGATAGATGTGGGAGCATTTCTGGATAATTCATTTCTATATATTTTATCCATCCAGGGCAACATGATGTAAGCATTGGTAATTCTTCATGTGCTTTAAATCTTTCTACAAATTCATTTGCTTCTTCCATTATTGTAAAATCAGCTCCTGTATTTGTGTCAAATACTTTGTCAAATCCTAATCTTTTCAATGCTGTTACCATTTTTCCTGTTACATTTGTACCTACCTGCATTCCAAACTCTTCTCCAAGTGCTACTCTTACTGCTGGTGCTGTTTGTACTAGTACGACTGTGTCTGGATCTTTTAATTTTACCCATACATCATTTATTGTTTCTTTTTCATGTAATGCTCCTGTTGGGCAAGCTTCTATACATTGACCACAAAATGTGCAGTTTACGTCATTTAAACTATGGTCTCCAACCGTTGATATACAAGATTCAAATCCTCTGTTTATACAGTCAATTGCTCCTATTTCTTGTACATTTTTACATGCTGCAACACATCTTCTACATAAAATACATTTGTTAAAATCTCTAACTATTGATGGAGATAGGTCGTCAATTTTATGTTCTGTTCTTTCTCCTTCAAATTCAATATTTAGTACATTAAATTTTGTTGCTAAAACTTGTAATTCACAGTTTCCAGAACGAGTACATGTTAAACAGTCTTTAGAATGATTTGAGATGATTAAGTCTAATATTACATGTCTTGCTTCTAATACATTTGGTGTATGTGTGTGTACTACCATTCCTTCTTCTACTTTTTGAATGCATGAAGTTGCAAAGCCTTTTCTTCCTTCTACCTCTACAATACACATTCTACAGTCCCCTACTTCGTTTATGTCTTTTAAGAAACATAGTGTTGGGATATCAATTCCGGCTTGTTTTGCAGCTTGTAATATTGTTGTACCTTCTGGCACTGTTACATTTTGATCATCTATGGTTAGATTTATCATTTTACTTTCCATATGCATCTCTCTTTCTTTTTATTTAATTTTGTTTTCTATTTTTTGTATCCAATTTATATTTTTCGTTTTTTGTGTTAATATTTTTATTTATGATTTATTTTGAGTTTTTCATACTAATACTTTTTATATGCAATTTATTTTTTTGCATTTTGAGTGTAAATATTTTTTGGCATGCTTATTTTTAATATTTAAGAACTTTTTATTTTAAATAGATTTTATTCGTTTTTTATGAAAAACGTAGTCTTTTTTGTTTTATGATGATTTTACAAAAAATTTTTAAAAATTTTGTAAATTAAAATTTTTTGTTCTATGCAAATGCAAAGAAATTCTGTAAAAATATAGACTTTTTAAAAATTTTTTAAAATTTTTTAAAATTTTTTGAGGTCCGTCCCCAAAATCCCTTCTAGGAGGGATTTTAAGGACCGTCCCTAATTCCCTATTGCATGGAATGGGCAACTTGTTAAACATGT
>CAJFJM010000059.1 GCA_904384245.1 uncultured Clostridia bacterium | reverse complement strand
CTAAAACATCTTTATTTATTGTTCTTTCAACCATTTTTGTACCTCCTCAATATTTTTTACTTGCTCAGCAGTATATTCATTTGTACATTTATTTGCAAAACTTTTTTTATAGTCATCATATCTAGCACTTATATTAAATGTATTTATAACTTGTATTTTTTCTCTAATTTCTTTTGGTACTTCTAAATTTGCTTTTTGAGAAAGCAATATTAAATTATGAATTTTAGGAGCTATTGGATTTTTGGGATTATTTTTAGCATATAAACCTTTCAAGATTTTTTCTATTACTAAATGTCCTAAAAATAAGCACCATGTATTCTTTTTATTTTTAAATAAAACTTTCATTGTATCAAAATCATTATCAGCACTATCAAACCAATAATTCATTAAATCCATATTATTCATATACTTTCCTCACTTTCAACTATTATTATAACATTAAAGTTGAAATTTTACTACATATTACTACTAAAATTTTCAATAAAATTTATTTCTTATTTATTGAAACAATATAAATTAATTTTTATGATATATAATACTGTTCAAATTTTTTAGATTTTTAAATAGAAATTTTTACTCCCACAAAATCCTAAAACTACTTATTTTAAGTAATTTTATAATTTCGTGGGAGTAATTTTTGGAGCAGGTAGTGGGAATCGAACCCACGTCATCAGCTTGGAAGGCTGAGGTTCTACCATTGAACTACACCTGCAAATATTTAATTGTGTTTTGTCAGAATTGGAGCAGGTAGTGGGAATCGAACCCACGTCATCAGCTTGGAAGGCTGAGGTTCTACCATTGAACTACACCTGCGACATCTCTCTTGCTCTGACATTTATAAATTATAGATTATCTTTTTGATTTTGTCAAGAGTTTTTTTAATTTTTTTATTTTTTAATTTTTTATTTTAAATTTTTTTATTTCTTAAATTTTTATTTTTACGATTCACAGCCTTATTATTGTAGAGAAGGCTCAAAGAGAAGTATAATATGATTTTTAAAATTATATCATACTTCTTTTTGAGGCGATTTATTTTAGCCGTAAATTCTAACACTATTTAACATTTAATCTTTCATTACATCTTGTATTGATTCGCCTATAATTTTATTAACATCTGCTATTAAGATGTTAAATTTAGTTTCTGCTTCAAAATATTTTTTTGCGTCTGTATTTTCTATTAGCTCAATATACATTTCTTGTACTTTTTTAAATTTTTCTTCATCATTTTTTCCTGTTTGCATTGCATTTAATTGTACTTCATATCTTTTTTGATTAAATTCATGAATTTTCTTTTTTAGGTCTTGATTTAAATTTATTGCTTCTTTTGCTATTTTAAAATTATTATATTCTTCTGATGTTTTTATTTCTCCTGCTAATTTGTTTGCTGTATCATAAACATTCATTTTTATATCATTCCTTGTATAATATATTTAGGTTTTTAAAAGGTTACCTATAAACCTTTTAATATTCAAATCTAAATGAAAAATTCAAATTCTTAGATATATTCAACTTTTTTGCCTTATTTTTTATAAATTGTTTGACGTATTACTTGCACTATTTACTTCTTCTTGATCTTCATTTCCTGTTATTTCTACATCTGCATTTTTTGGACAAATATGTACCCAAGTGTTTCCATCATTTACTTTTATTTCATTTCCATTTAAATCTGTATATACTGTTTGTTCATCTCTTGCATTTTTAGTGCATTTTATTTTTATTGCTTTTCCATTTGTTATGTAATATCCGTCAAATTCTCCAATATTGTATAGTCCTTGTCTTCCTTTATTTTCTGAATCATTTAATGTGTAGTTGTCACAAAATGTTATTATTATATTTTTTGTTGTTATTGGCTCATCTGTGTCCCAATCTACTTGCTCTTGATTTCTTGCATATCTTGTATATACTTTGTTTTCACTATCATATTCATATCTTACTGTTTGTAAATCTGAGTGTGGTATTACTATTGTTTCTGCATTTTGACCTTCTTCTAGTTTAACATCTTCTGTTACATAATTTAAAACACTTTCTGCATTTGATGTTGTTCTGTAATTTTTGTTTTTTGCTGATTGAAGTAATTTTTCTGTACTTGTTACTGCATTGTGTGGTGCATATTTGTCTTTTACTCTCCAGAATGTTACTCCATCTTCTGCTATACCATCTATTTCATGTATTGAATATCTTGTTATATCACTTCCTGCTTGTGGACTTTCTCCAAAATGTACATATATTGCATCATTTTCCATTGCATAATCTAAAAAATAGTGTCTTGCACTTCTTACTGGCCCTATTTTATCAAGGTCTACTCCTTTAAATAATGCCATAAGTCTTGTTTCTCCACCTTCTACTATTATTTCATATACCATATATGCTTGGTTTAGCCCTGCTTGTGGCCATGCTCCATTATGATTGTCTATCATTACTGCTATTGGTCTATCTGTTCCTTTGTATATTTGTACTTGCTTATTTTCTACTTCTGCTGTTAATATATTGGTTGTGTTTTCTTGTGTTTGATTTTCATTATTTGATATGTTTTCTTTGTCTTTAGTTATTTTATATGCTAAAATTGCACCAGCTCCAATTATTAGTAATATTAAAATTACTATTAGTGCCTTTACTCCTTTTCCTTCCATTTACATCTTTCCTTTTCCTTAGGTTCTTTTAATGTTAATTGTTTTTTATTATTCTCTTGTGATTTTTAATTCATTTAATATTTTATCTTCTTTTTTTCTCATTTCTACTTTTTCTTCTTCTTCCATATGATCATATCCCATTAAATGATAAAATCCGTGTACTACCATATAACTTAATTCTCTTTCAAAACTATGTCCATATTCTTCTGCTTGCTCTCTTACTTTTTCAACTGATATTATTATATCTCCTAATATGTCTTCATGTAAAAAATCTTTATTTCTTATTTTTTTGTCTAATTCTTCTTTTTCGAACATAGGAAAAGATAGTACATCTGTTGCCCTATCTATATCCCTATATTCTTTATTTATTATTTTTATGTTTTCGTTGTTTGTTAATGTTATTGTTATTATTAGTTTACTTTCTAATAGATTTTCTTCTTTATAACATTTTTCTATTACTTTTTTTATTGTTTCTTCATATTCTTGATTTTCTTTTATATCTTGATATGTAATTTCATACATTTTGATTCACCTTATTTTGTTTTATTTTATATTAGTAGATTTTTTGTTATGCAACATTTGCTTTTGCTACTTTTTTTATTATTCCTGTAAATTTTCCATATGTTGTATAGCTATTTTTTAGTTCTCTTATTGCTCCATAATCTACTAATTTTCTTTTATAATATTTTATTAGTTTAGAATAATCTGTTTTTGCATTTTCTATATTTTTGATGTCATTTTTTATAAATAATACTTCTTTTTGTTTTATATATTCTATAAAATCAATTTCTTTTATATTACTTATTTCTTTATACTTGTCCCAAAATTTTTTAAATCTTTCTCTGTCTTTTAGGTTTTCCCAATAAACTTTTGTTGATAATAATTTTACATTATAGTCTTCTATTAAATTTATAAGTAGTGCATATGCTTTTTCTCTTTTGGTTGCTATTTTTGTGTCTTGTACCAGCATTCTTGCATCATTTAATAATTTTTCATAACATTGTTCTGCAACTATTAGAGGTATACTGTGTGTGAATAATTTTCTGCTTATTCCTAATAATATCATATTTTTTTCTATATTATCTCTTGTGTCTAATTTTCCAACTGTAAATGTTTGATATCTTTCATAATCTGCTAAAATTTCTTTTAGTTCATTATTCTGGTCATCTTTTATTTTTAATGAAAGTATATTTTGTATATATTCTTCTAATGTGTAAAATATTTTTACATAAATCCATTCTTTACTTGAGTCATATATATTTGTATTGTCTGCTAATTTTATAGAATAATTTTTTAATATACTTTTATATAATGAATCCATTTTGCTTATATAAAAATTATTGTATCTTTGTATTACTTTTTCTTTTGAATTGTCTTTTACATTTTCTGCGTCTAATTCTAATAGATATTTTTGTTTGCGATATTTATAATCCATATATTCTTTTTCTTTAAGACTTGTTATTTCATAATATTTTGATAATGCATTTTTTTCAAATTCTGATGCTGTATTATTTTTTACCTTTTTGTATATTGAATCCATAACATATTTATCTAAATTTTCTAGATATGCTGTATATGCTGTTTCGTATTTTTTTTCTAGTTCTTCTTTATTATAGTTTTCGTTATCTTTTGTGTAATTTTCATATGCTTTTAATAAGTTGTTTCTTTTTATAGTGATAAACATTCCATTGATTCCTATTTTTGTAGGTATCAATATTTTACTTAATGTGCTTGTGATTTTATTAAAAAAGCTTGTGTCAGCTCCTGTGATTCTAAGACTTTTTTCTTCCATTACTATCATCCCTTCAAAACACTATTTTTTCGTTTGTTCCTATGGTTTCCAAAACTTCATATGTAACTTCTATTTCAATGCTATCTCGATTTTCATAGGCATTTATATTTTTATTTACAATTTTATTTTTATCTTCTATTTCTTGTAGTAATTCTTCTTCTAATTGTTCTATCCCTAAGTTTTTAGCTTCTTCTGCTGTATATGTTTTATTTTCTTTTTTTAATTCTTTATTTGTTGTTTTTATTATTGAAATTGGTAAATAAAAATCCGAAAATAATTTGATTTTCTTTTCTTCCCTTATTGTATCATAAAATTCAAATTTTGAAACCCCTTTTGGAAAATTTATTTCAAAATTATTTATTTTTATACTGTAATTGTTTTCTGTTTTTCCTGTTTTGCTTGTTTCCGTAGCATTGTATGGGATTGTTGTAGATTTTGTATACCATACTTTTGCTTCTATTTCTCCTTTTGCATGTACATATCTTATCCCTGTATATTGACCTTCTAGCCATCCATTTATTAGAGTTGTTCCTTCTTTTACTGTATCTCCTACTTTAACTGCTGATGTTCCGTTTTGTACATTTATTTTTGTTATTACTCCTGATTTATTTGAGATTATATTACAGTATTCATCGTCATCTATTATTTCTGGTTTTTCATCTGCTTTTACTATTTTTACTATTGCATTTGTTCCTTTTTGCTCTATGCCTATCCATGCTATGTCATCTCTTTTTAATCTTATTTTGTTTATTATTTCTTTTGTATCTATTTTAGATTTTGCTTTTCCTATTTTTAATCCCGCTTCTTCTAAATCTTGCTCTATGTTTTCAAATTCTATATTGTCTTCTGTTTCTATTTGTATATTCCATATAAAATTTGAACTTATTATTATTGCTATTATTATTAGCATTAAAAATCCTAAAAATATTTTTCTTTTTTTGTATCTATTTAATATAAATGGTAATCCTCTTTTTCTTTCTACTTTTATTCTACATTTTGTTTTTTTGGCAATTTTGCATACTTCTTTGAAATCATTTATTCCTATGTTAAGATATAAATTTATTCCTTCTTTTCTTTTTAAATTCCATATGGCTATTTTTTTATTTCTGCAAATATTTATAAATCTTTCTATATAATATCCTTCAATTAAAATATTAACATATCCAAAAATATAGTTTAACATTATTTTTATAAACATTTTTTCTCCTTGTTATTTTTATTCTTCTATGAGTCTTTCTATTTCAAAGCTTTCTATTTTTCCTTTTATTTTTATGTCATCATTTGTCATGTTTTCTAGTTTTAAATTATAACCATTTATATTTATTATTCCTATATATGTACTTATTCTGATGTAGAATTCTTCATATTCTAATATTGCTTTAAAATTTTCTATTAACATTTCATCAAATCCTGTTATTGTTATTTTAGGGACATCTGAATATACCTCTTGTGGAATTTCTAATATTTTTTCTATTTTTCCTATTTTTTTTCTTTTCATTTTTTTCAATGTCCCCTTTCTTGATTTTTTATGTAAGTTATATTAAAGATTATGTTATATATTTTAGGATTTTTACTATTTATAGAAAACTTCATTTTTTATTTAGTTCTATTTATGTTTTTTCTTTTATTCTTTTAGAAATATTTCTTTTTATGCTTCAAATTCATCTAATGATTTAAATTCATATCCCATTGTTTTTATTTCTTTTATTATATCTCCTAATATGTCTGTGTTTGTTTTTGAGTTTCCATGTAATAACATTATTTCTCCATTATGAATATTATCTAGGATTTTCTTTTTTGCAGTTTCTTCATCTGGTTGTTTATCTTCATTCCAGTCCTCATATGCGAATGACCACATTACTGTTTTGTATCCTAGTTTTTGTGTTAAAGCAAGTGTTCTTTCGCTAAATTCTCCTTTTGGTGGTCTTATGTATTTCATTTCATATTTAAACTTTTCGTATATTGCTTGATGTAGTTCCATTATTTCTGCTTTTATTTGTTCATCTGTTAGGTCTGGCATGCTTTTGTGGTTTACTGTATGATTTCCTAATTTCTTAATGTCTATTTTTTAGCGATTGGTTAACCGCTTCTTAATATCTTAATATAGTTATTTCATCCTAACGTTAGGATAATTTTGAAATATAAATTTGATTTTTATATTTTTTTCTTTATCAAATTCAATTCTTTCGATTAACTTTTCTAATACCATTTTATTAGGCTTTTCCATTTTTAAGAACTCATCTGCAATTTGTTTTATTTCTTTAAAATTTATTTTTGGAGTTTTTTGATTCGTTTCTTCTAACTCTTTCTCTATTTCTTTCATTTCTTTTAAAATTTTATTTCGTTCTTTTTGTTTTTTTTCATAAATTGTTTTAAAATCTTCTATTTGTATAACTTTATTTATTTTATCTTGATATATTTCTTCAATTGTATTTTCTATATTTTTTAATTTTTGTTTTAATTCTTGTAGCTTTGTTTGCAATAAATTATTTTTGCTTTTAGCTTCTTTTTCCGCTTGTTCATATATCTGTTTTATTTCTTTTTCTGATAAATTAATTTTTTTTATTTCATTTTTTAATGTTTCATTTACCTCTTCTTCTATTAAATTTGCAGAAATTTGTTTACAATCACAAAGTCCACTATAATTATTCCTTTTAGAACAAATAAAGTAAGTTACTCTCCAAGTATTTCCATTTTTTCTCTTTTCTTCTCTACATCTTATAGTTGCTTTGTTTCCACATTCTCCACAATATACTAAGCCTTTTAACTGATGGTCATATTTCCTGTTTCTTGTTTTTGAATATCCATTTAGTTTATCTTGTGCTTTATTCCAGGTTTCAACATCTATAATTGGCTCATGCATATTTTCTAAAACAATATGTTCTTCTTTTTTTGTGCATCTTACTTTTGCTATTTTATGACTTACTTTCTGAAATTTTCTTCCTACCACACTTCCGAAGATAAACTTCATTTCTTAAAATCTTTCCAATTTGTGCTCTAAGCCACACATATTTTCCATCAGGATTTACACTTTTTCTTTTCATATATGTAGGTATTTTTAAATATACCGCTGGTGGCTCTATTTCTCTTCTATTTAATTCATCTGCAATTTTTATTGTTGACATTCCTTTATTTATATACATATCAAATATTTCTTTTACTATTTGTGAGCTATACTCATCTATTACTAAATGATTTTTTACATCTTTATCTTTTTTATATCCATATGGTGGAATGCCTGCTTGATATTCTCCTTTTTCTATTTTTCTTTGTTTTACACTTTTTATTTTGTTTGATATGTCTTGTGCATAATAGTCATTAAAACTTAGTTTAAATGTTAAAAATTGCAACCCATCTGGCTTTATCGTGTCTACATTGTCTCCAATTGCTATGTACCTTATATTATTTGCAGGTAAAAATCTTTCTAAATAGTATCCAGTATCTATATGGTCTCTTCCAAATCTTGATAAATCTTTTGTTATGATACAGTCTATTTTTTCTTCTTCTATGTCTTTTAGCATTTTCTGAAATCCTGGTCTGTTAAAATTTGTTCCTGTATAGCCATCATCTACATATTCTCCCGCTTCTATTAACTCTTCATGACTTAATATGTAATTATCAATAATATCTCTTTGATTTTCTACACTTTCGCTTTCTCGGTCATCTCCATCTTCACGAGATAACCTTATGTATTTTGCAACTCTTATGTTTCTATAACTATTTACTCTATTCAATTTAATTCACCTCTCTTTTTAAGTTCAAATAAGAATTGCTGTTTTACAAGGCAAACGAATTTGAAATCTATGAGGCGTACTTTTTGTACGTTGATTAGATTTCAAATGAAGTTTAACGAAGTAAAATACAATTATCATTTGAACTTTTCGAGAGTAAATAGCCTATCTAAAGCATACTTGGATTATAACGTGCTCTTTATAATTTGTCAGCCTTAAATAAGCATTTATTTTTCATTCGTAGTTATATAATTTATATATTGTTCTTTTAGTAATTCTATTAGTATTTCTTTTAAATTTTTTGTTCCATATTCAATTTGAATATTAACATTTTGTCCGTTTTTCATTTTCGCTTTGCTCCTTTTTAGTTTTGTTTAATCTTATGAATGATATTTTAAATTATTCCTCTACTATTAAGGTCTGTTAAAAAATATAAAAATCGGACAAATTTTGAAAATTTATTTTTAATCACAAAAAAGAGATATCTTCTGATACCTCTAACACATATATTTTAATCTAGAATAACAACTTGTAATTTATATTTTCAGTATATACCTCGTTCTTCATCTCTCCCCTTATTTATAGACCTATACCTACTTAATAAATCCATTACAGCCATATAATCGTTTGCAACATTATAACTTAATCTTACTTTGGAATTCGTAAAATTTTGTGCATATATTTTATCTAGCATCTGTATAATATCATCAAAAAAACCTGTATCGTTACACAAAATTATTGGTTTATCAAATTCTCTACTTCTTTTCATTTCTATGGCAGTCATTAATTCGTATAAAGTTCCAACTCCTCCTGGAAGAAACATTAAGATGTCTGAATTATTCACAAGTGCATCTGTTCTATCGCTGACATTTTTAGTTAATATTTCTTTATCACAATCTAATTCTTTAAAGTCATCTTTATATATTTCTGGTGCAATCCCTATAACCTTTCTATTATTTTGTTTAGCTACTTTATACGCAATACCCATTATACCACTATTCATTGCTCCAAAAACTAAATCATTATTACTTTTAAATATTAATTGTAATAATCTTTTTGAACTTTCTAGATATTTTCTACTTATATCATTTGAAGATGAGCAACATACCGCTATGTTCATATAACATTCCCCTTTACACATTACTATTTTATTTGATACTTTCCAAATAAGAAATTTTTTTACCTTTTCTTTTTGCATACTCTATTTCTAGTTTTGTACTTTCTCCAATGTATCCTCCAATATTAATTACATAAATCTCATCAGACATATCTATTTTCTGTTTATGCATTTCATCTAGCATTTTCTTAGTTTTTTCATCTATATTCTCTTTTTTTATATT
>CAJFJM010000058.1 GCA_904384245.1 uncultured Clostridia bacterium | reverse complement strand
GCATTCCTCCTAACCATCTTTGATCTACATAGTACATTCCGCATTTTTCTGCTGCTTCTTTAACACATTCTTGTGCTTGTTTTTTTGTTCCTACAAATAGAACTGTTTTTCCTTCTTCTGCTTGTTCTTTTAAGAATGCATATGCCTCGTCTAATTTTTTTGATGTTTTTTGTAAATCGATGATGTGAATTCCATTTCTAGCTTGGAATATGTATTCTGCCATTTTTGGATCCCATCTTCTTGTTTGATGTCCAAAGTGAACACCTGCTTCTAGTAATTGTTTCATTGCAACTACTGCCATTTTTAATTCCTCCCTTTTTTGTTTTTACTTCCATAAAGTTCATCATCTAAACCGGACCTTTTTTTGGCACACCCTTTTAGACTTGCTTTATGTGTTTATTTACGTGCTATATTGTATCAGATTTTTTTCAAAAATGCAAGTAAATTATGATAATTTTACAATTTTTGTTGCTACTTTTTTTATAAATGTTTCATCATGTTCTACAAAAATCAATGTTGGTTTGTATTTTAATATTGCTTCTTCTATTTGTATTCTTGTTAAAATATCTATATAGTTAAGTGGTTCATCCCATATATAGATATTTGCTGATTCTGAAATACTTTTTGCAATTAAAACTTTTTTCTTTTGTCCTTCACTCATTTGTGATATGTCTTTACTAAATTCTAATTTAGAAAATCCCATTTTTGTAAGCATTGATTTAAAAATACTTTCATCAACTTTATTTTGAAGTGCATATTCTTTAAGTGTTCCTTTTAAATTTTCTGTACTTTGTGAAACATATGATATTTTTAAATCATTTGCTATTTTTAAATTTCCTTTATACTGAATTTTATTTCCAACAATCAATTTTAAAATACTTGATTTTCCTATACCATTCCTACCAGTAATTGCTACTCTATCTCCGTTTTTTATTTCAAATGATATTTTATTAAATATAGTTTTACTATTATATATAATTTGCAAATCATCTGCTATGATTAGAGGATTTTTTTTACTTTCTATTGGAATTATTTTTAGAGAATCATTTCTGTCTATATTATTTAATAGGTTAGATTTTTGCTCTATTTCTTTTTCAATTCTTTTTTCCATTACTTTTGATTTTCTCATCATCTTAGCTGACTGATGCCCTACATAACCTCTATCTATTTTTGAACCAGAATTTGTAGTATTATATTTTGATTTTTCTATTTTATCAGACCAATTTGCTGTATTTTTTGCTGCTACTTCTAATCTATTTATGTCCTTTTGCAATTTTTCATTTTGCATTAGTTCAAAATTATCTTGTTTATTTTTATTTTCTTGCCATGAAGAAAAATTTCCTTTTTGAATATCTATATTTGTATTATTTATGGAAATTATATGGTCTACAACTTTGTCTAAGAGATTTCTATCATGTGATACTAAAATAAATCCTTTTTTCTTTTTTAGATATTCTACTAAATTATTTCTTGTTTCAGTATCTAAATGGTTTGTTGGTTCATCTATAAGTAAAAAATTATTTCCTTTTAGAAATAAACTTATTAAAAGTATTTTTATTTGCTCTCCTCCACTTAAAATATTAAAGTTTCTATAAAGAATTTCAGCATCTGTATTTAGCAATGATAGCTCTTTAATAATCTCCCAGTCTTCAACATTTGGAGCTATCTCATGAACTATATCTATTGACATTTGCTCTTTGTCTTTTACTTCAAATGGAAAATAGTCAAATTCTACATTTTTAGAAATTGTTCCTTTATATTCATATTTTCCTAATAATAGCTTTAAAAATGTTGTTTTTCCTTTTCCATTTCTTCCTATTAGTCCTAACTTCCAATCTGTATCTATATTAAATGATACATCTTCAAATACATTATTTAGGCTTCCTTCATAGCCAAATGTTAATTTGTTTACATTTATTAAAGACATTTTTTCTCCTTTCTAAAATCTTAATTAAAATCTTGGAACCGCTTATCTTCCTCCCATTCCGGCCTCCGGCCTCCTCCGCCGTCCACCGCCTCCTGAGAAGCCTCCACCTCCTCCAGTGCCACTAGATGATGAATGTGCTGCTATTTCTGCCATTGATGTTGTATAAGCCATTTTTACATTTGCTTTTAGACTAGTTACAGGTCTAAAATGATCGTATGTTGCATATATTGGATTAGATAAAAAGTTTACTATTGGGTATTCATTACTCATTTTTTCTTCATCCCAATTTTCTTCTATAAATACTTGAGGGTATTTTGCTTTCATTTGTTCTATTACTTTTTCTGCTATTCCAAATGCTGTTGCATATACTAAGTATTTTTCCCATATGCTAAGTGCTGGAACTTCTTTTTCATCTAACATTGAAAAATCTTCCATGTATTTAGCTAATGCTCTCCATTCTATTTTTTCATCCATACCACTTTGTGTTAATACTGCAATTTTTTCTCGTATTTTTTCTTGAAGTTTCCATGTTATTATTGCAACTGATACTAGTGGTAATAGTGCTAGTACATATATAATAAAATTCATTTGAAAAGAAATACCAAAATTATATGCTATTGCTCCTTTTAATATTGGAACATGGAAAATTACTGATGCTATAAATGCACATATATATGCTAATGAAAGCATCTTTAATTTTAGACTTGCCATTTCACATCCTGCATATTCTTTTTCTTCTCTTTTATCTATTAAATTTATTTTATATAAATTGTTTCTTGCATAATTTACACAATTATTGATATTTGTACTATATTTATAATATTTCTTTTTTGCATATTGGTTTAATTCTTTAATTTCAAATTCTTCTTTATTTTTTCCTACATCTTTTAATAGTTCAAAAATTTCTTTTTCATCTGATTTTAAGTCTTGTGGATTTTGATTTAAAATTTTAACAACTATATTTTCATTTTTTACATTTAATTCTATTACTTTTTTTAAAGCCAAATCTAATATTGTAGCAGACACCATATTTGCCTGAACAGATGAATTTGAAAGACTTTTTTTGTTGTAATTATATAAATATGTTGCCTCATTTGGTGTTGCATCATTTTCTCTTGGTATATCTCTATAATATTTTAGTTCTTTTTTTATTAAGCCGTCATTATCTCTTTTATTTATTTTTACATACTTAATTATTTTTAAAACAAATCTAATAACTAGAATTACATATATAACTAATACTACTATTAAAAAGATTCTAGTTTGTTCTGCTGTTTTATTTGTTTCTTCTGCCCATTTAGTTTCTTCTGTTATTATTGAATTTAATTTTTCTATTGAAGCTTTTTCTTCATCAGTGATATTAAATATCTTTTCTGTTGTAACTGTTCTTAATTCAAGCATTG
Organism: uncultured Clostridia bacterium; assembly: GCA_904384245.1. GTDB lineage: Bacteria > Bacillota > Clostridia > TANB77 > CAG-508 > CAG-269. The sequence goes on along the minus strand of CAJFJM010000058.1, from coordinate 10,502 downwards.
CGCCAGGGCTTAAATTTTTCACCTCAAATTTCACTTCATTATTACTTACTTTTTCTATATTTCCATTTACTTGCCCATGTCCCCATACTTTTAAATTTTCTATATCTTCTACAGGTTTTGGTAAAGTTATAGTCCCTGTTACATTTTGTACAGGTACTGCATTTTCTCCTTTTTCTAGAAGTTTCCAATACCATTCTTGACAATCTTTATAATTATTTACAACATTTGATATCTTATATTTTATTTGATATTTTTTTCTTCCAAAAGAATTTTCCATACCAGTTCCCCATGCAATTTCAAATTTTGTACTTTGTAGTGGTAATGCATAATATGAATTAGTTGGAACATGATATTCTTCATGATCTATTTGATTTAATTCTTTTCCTGTTTCTAAATCTATTACACTAATACTTTCTATATTATCATAGCCATATAAATTTAAATCTCTAAAAATAGTATTTGTATGGTTTATATACATATCCCAAGTCTCTGTAATTTCCATATCGCCATTTTCAAGTAAATTTATATTATAGTCTAAATTATTCATGTATTGTGTATTTTCTCCAGATTTATAAATCATAAAACAAATTATGAATATTACTATTAAAAATATTATTATTTTTTTTATTCTTTTACTATTCATATAAAATCCCCTTTTCATTATAAGATAAGCTATATAGTTATATTAAATTTATTCCTTATAATCAAATTCATTTTATCATATCAGGAAAAAATATCAATTATTTTTTATAAAAGTTTTTCTTTTTTATTAAAATTTTTTCTTTTATATTGCTAATTATAGTTTATCACTTATTATAGTTCATAACTTATTATTGTAGAGAAGCCTCAAAGAAGTTATAATATAAATTTTTAAAATTTTTTGTGTGATTGGAATGCTTGTAGTGGAATGCTTGTAGCCCTTCTTAAGATAAAATAAATGAGGAAGCGCGAAGGATGTAGCGAGAGGCTCGTTTGTTTTATCTTTAGAAGGGCTAAAGCATGGATTGAGCCGAAAAATTTTAAAAATTTATATTATAACTTCTTTGAGGCGGTTACCCTACAACCTCCAACTATAACAAGTAATAAAAAAAGAAAAAACTTTTTAATTATTCCAAAACATAAAAAAATTAAATATTTTTGTTTCTTACTATTTTTTTGTGGTATAATACTAAAGATATTAAAAATCTACTAATACCCAATATCAAAAAAATATATAAAAACTTTTTAGTTTTAAAATTTATTATAGGAGATGAAATTATGGATACAAAAACAAAAGAAGAACTATCTATATCCAAATTATATGGAAATGAATGCCTACTTTCCAAAGATGAATTCATAAAAAATTTCCATATAAAAGAAAATGGATTATCTGCACAAGAGGTTAATTATCTTATTCAAAAATATGGATTAAATGAAATTAAACAAGCAAAACCCAAAAAATGGTATCACTATTTTTTAGAAAGTTTATTTAGTCCTTTTAATAGTATTTTACTAGGAATAATTCTTGTTTTATTTTATACAGATGTAATATTACCAGAAACTCCAAGTTATGCTAATATTATTGTTATTGCAATTTTAATTATTGCAAGTACTTTATTAGATTTTTTTGAAGAATATCGTTCAAATAGAGCTGCTGAAAAACTCAAAGAACTTGTTGCTACTAACTGTGTTGTTATAAGAGATGGAAAAGAAGTTGAAATTCCAGTAAAAGAAGTTACATTAGGAGATATAGTAAAATTATCAGCTGGTAGTATGATTCCTGCTGATTTAAGAGTTATAGAGTCTAAAGACTTATATGTTGGTCAATCTGCTCTTACTGGTGAGTCAGATGCTGTAAAAAAATCTGTTGATACTGAAACAACATTAGAAGATTTAGACAGTATCTCTGATTTAGACAATATTTGTTTTATGGGAACAAATGTTATTTCTGGAAGTGCTAAGGGTGTTGTAGTAAAAACAGGCGATTCTACTTATTTTGGAAAAATAGCCCATACTATTAGCACAGGTAAACCAAAAACAGCTTTTCAAAAAGACATAGAAGGTATTAGTAAACTTTTAATTAGATTTATGATAATTATAATTCCTATTGTGTTTATCTTAAATGCATGGAAACATAGTGTTATAACAGCTTTTACTTTTGCTGTTGCTATAGCTATTACAATTACACCTCTTTTATTACCAATAATATTATCTTCTTGTTTATCTAAAGGTGCTGTAAGAATGTCTAAGAAAAAGACAATCGTTAAAAAATTGGATTCAATCCAGAACTTTGGTGCAATGAATATTTTGTGTACAGATAAAACAGGAACATTAACAGAAGATAGGATTGTACTTGAAAAATATTTAGATATATATGGTAATGAAGATATACGTGTATTAAAACATGCTTTTTTAAATGCTAATTTTCAGACTGGATTAAAAGGAAATATTGATGAAGCTATAATAAAAAGAGGTTTAGAACACAATATGGCTGAGATAACTAATACTTATAAAAAAGTTGATGAAATTCCTTTTGATTTTTCTCGTAGACGTTTATCTGTAATAGTTGAAGATAATCAGAATAAAAAACAAATGATTACAAAAGGTGCTGTTGAAGAAATTTTGTCTATTTGTACTTTGGCAGATTTTCAAGGAAAGGTTTCTCCTTTAACAAAAGAAGTTAAGGAAAACATACAAAAAATAAGTAAAAAAATGAATCAAGATGGTTTGCGTGTTATTGCAGTTTGTCAAAAAAATGATATAGAAAATATAAAAGATTTTGATGTTTCTAATGAGAAGAATATGGTTTTAATTGGATTTATAGGATTTTTAGATCCACCAAAAGAAAGTGCAAAAGCTTCTGTTGAAGCTTTAAATAAAGCTGGCATTCGTGTAATTGTTTTAACTGGAGATAATGCTGAAGTTACAAAAAGTATTTGTGATAGAGTTAATATAAAATCTAAAAAGATTGTGGTTGGAAGTGAACTTGATAAATTATCAGATACTGCTGTTTTAAGATTATTAAAGAAAACTAATATTTTTGCTAAATTGTCACCTATTCAAAAAGCAAGAATTGTTAGATTATTAAAAGAAGCTGGAAATGTTGTAGGTTATATGGGAGATGGTATAAATGATAGCCCATCACTTACAAGTTCTGATGTTGGTATTTCTGTTGATACTGCAGTTGATATTGCAAAAGAGTCTGCCGATATAATTTTATTGGAAAAAGATTTAAATGTATTATTAGATGGTGTAACAGAAGGTAGAAGAACATTTGCAAATTTGATGAAATATATTAAACTTGCAACAAGTTTTAATTTTGGAGAGGTTTTATCTGTAATAGTAGCAAGTATTGCTTTACCTTTTTTACCAGAAACGCCTATTCAATTATTAGTTGAAAGTTTGCTTTATGATTTTGGTCAAATGACTTTGCCTTTTGATAATGTAGATAAAGAACTAATTAAATCACCTAAGAAATTTAGTATAAAAAGTTTAACTGAATTCATGTTCTTCATGGGACCTCTTAGTTCATTATTTGACCTAGTAGTATTTGCTTCTCTTTGGTTTTTCTTTGGAATTAGAGAAGCTGCTACATTCCAAACAATTTGGTTTAGTTATAGTATAGTTTCAAATTTAATTGGAATGCATATTATTAGAACTGCAAGGATTCCATTTATACAAAGTAATGCTCATAAATTTGTATATCTTTCTTCTATATTATTGATAATTGTTGGTTTGATTGTACCTTTTACACCATTAGGCTCAATTATTGGATTAGTACCAATTCAGGCTAAATATATAGTTCTTATATTTGCTGTAACTTTCTTATATTGCTTATTGGCTTTAGTTGCTAAAAAAGTATATATTAAAAAATATCATGAATGGATTTAGTTTTTGTTATTGTAATTAAAAAATAGAGAATAATAATAAATTAGTATTATTCTCTATTTTTTGTTTTATTATATTTTTATATCTTTATTATTATTTTCTTTAACTTTATCCTAGTTTTTCTGCTACTTTTTCTAAGTTTTCTCTAATATGTATATGTTTAGGACAAACTTGTTTTTATATAGAAATTATGGTGTTTCTATAAAATCTTCTGTATCATCTTTTTCTGTTTCTTCATACCATTCTATTTTTTTATTTAATCTTTCTAATGTTTCGTTTATATCTTTTTGCTTTTTTAGTAATCTATTTCTTTGTTCTTCAAGTAATAATCTTCTTTCTTTAACAGTTTTACGTCCTTGTCTGAATAATTTTACATATTTTTTGCTTACTTCTGCAATTGTCATTTTATGCCTCCTTCCTTAGAAATTTTTTATAACAAAAAATCTTTTACTAATAATATTATAATTTACTATATTCTTCATCAGTAACTTGCTCACACCATTCATTTGATGTATTTTCTCCTGGTACTTCTAATGCTAAATGACTAAACCATGAGTCATTTTTTGCTCCATGCCAATGTTTTACATTTGCTGGGATAACTACTACGTCTCCTGGTTTTAAACTTTGGGCTTCTTTTCCTTTTTCTTGATACCAACCTTCTCCATCTACACAAATTAAAATTTGTCCTCCACCTTTTGTGCTGTGATGAATATGCCAATTATTTCTACAACCTGGCTCAAATGTGACATTTGCAATAGACATATTTTCTGTTTTTGCTAATGGTTTTAAATATGAATTTCCAATAAAGTATTGAGCAAATGCTGTATTTGGCTCTCCAAGTCCAAACATTCCTCCATGGCTATCTTTTTCATTATTATCATCCTCTGCATAAACTTCTTTTGCTACTCTGAATGCTGCCCATGCATTTGGCCATCCACAATAAAAGGCTAAGTGTGTAATTATTTCTGCCATTTCTTCTTTTGTTATTCCATGATTTCTGGCATTCATAATATGATATTTAAATGATGAATCCATCATTCCTTTTCCAATTAATCCTGCAATTGTTATCATACATCTATTTTTAGTTGATAATTTATCCTCCCTTGACCATACTTCTCCAAATAATACGTCATCATTTAATCTAGCAAATTCAGGTGCAAATTCACCTAATTGTTCTCTTCCGGCTGTTTGTTTTTCCATAATAAAATCTCCTTTCAAATTATTTCTTATATTTCATATATTATCACTTAGAGTTAGCTTCAAGTCAATAGATTTTTACTCATTTTTTAAAAAATAAAGCATATGACTAATCATATACTTTATTTTTCTTTTCCATTTTATCCGCTCTTCAACTTCCTCAAATTGACTATTATATAAGTCTGCATAGAAACCATTTTTTGCAAGTAATTCTTCATGTGTTCCTTGTTCTACAATATCTCCATGATTCATAACTAGTATTAAATCTGCATTTTTTATTGTAGATAGTCTATGTGCAATTATGAAACTTGTTCTTCCTTTCATTAGATTATCCATTGCTGATTGAATTTGTATTTCTGTTCTTGTGTCAATTGAACTTGTTGCTTCATCTAATATTAGGATTTTTGGATCTGCTAGGATTACTCTTGCAATTGTTAATAATTGTTTTTGTCCAGCTGATATATTTGTTGATTCTTCATTTATTATAGAATTATATCCTTTTGGTAATGTTTTTATAAAGTGATGAACATGTGCTGCTTTTGCTGCTTGTATTACTTCATCATCTGTTGCATCTTCTCTACCATATTTGATATTTTCTTTTACAGTTCCACCAAATAACCATGTGTCTTGTAATACCATACCAAACATTTTACGCAAGTCTCCTCTTTCAAAGTCTTTTACATTATGTCCATCAACTAATATTGCACCATCTGTTACATCATAAAATCTCATTAGTAATTTTACCATAGTTGTTTTTCCTGCTCCTGTTGGTCCTACTATTGCTATTTTTTGTCCTTCTTTAACTTTGCTATTGAAATCATTTATTATTGTAACATCTGGATCATATCCAAATTTTACATGTTTGAATTCTACATTTCCTTTTAATTTTGATGTATCTATATTTCCTTTTGCAGTGTCTACTTCTTCTGGTTCTTCTAAGAATTCAAATATTCTTTCTGCTGCTGCTACCATTGATTGTAACATACTTGAAATTTGTGCAATTTGATTTATAGGCCCGAGCAAATTGTTTGTTATATTGTATAAAGCTTTGTATATTTCCTACTGTAATTGTTCCATTTATTGCTAAATATCCTCCTGCAACAGCTACCCCAACATATCCTATATTTGATATAAAGTTCATAACTGGGTGCATTAAACCTGATAAGAATTGTGATCTCCATGCTGAACTATATAATTCTTTATTTGCTTTTTCAAATTCTTTTGATACTTTTTCTTCACCATTAAATACTTTTACAATATTTAGTCCACCATATATTTCTTCTACTTGACCATTTACATGACCTAGATAGTCTTGTTGTCTTTGGAAATATTTTTGAGATCTTCCTACTATTATTCTTACAAAAATAGCTGCTATTGGTAATATTACTAATGATATTAGTGTCATTTGCCAACTTATTGAAAACATCATTATTAAAATACCTATAATTGTGCATATTGCTGTAATTATTTGTGTTATACTTTGGTTTAAATTCATACTTAAAGTATCTATATCATTTGTAATTACAGATAAGACTTCTCCATGTGTTTTTTTGTCAAAGTACTTCATAGGTAATCTATTTATTTTTGTTGCAATATCATTTCTTAATTTATATGTTATTTTTTGTGATACTCCTGTCATTAAAAATCCTTGGATAAATGAGAATAATGCACTAATTATATATAGACCTATTAAAGTAAGTGCAATCTGTCCTATTTTTCCAAAATCAATTCCATTTCCTCCAGATATTTTGCTCACTAATCCATTAAATATTTCTGTTGTTGCATTACCTAATATTTTAGGTCCTACTATTGTAAATATTGTACTTCCTATAGCAAATAGAATAACTACTATTATTGCAATTTTATATTTAGCTAGATATGAATTTATTAACTTTTTTGTTGTTTTCTTAAAATCTTTTGGCTTTTCTACTGTTCCTTGACCTTTTCTCATAGGTCCACCCATTGGTCCTGGCATTACATGTTACCTCCTTTCTGATCTTTATTTAATTCTTCTTCAGATAATTGTGAAAGAGCAATTTGTCTATATGTTTCATTGTTTTTCATCAATTCATCATGTGTTCCTATTCCTACAACTTTTCCTTCTTCTAATACTATAATTTGGTCTGCATTTAATACTGTACTAATTCTTTGTGCTACTATTATTACTGTTTTATCTTTTGTTTTTGTGCTTAATGCTTCTCTTAAATTACTGTCTGTTTTAAAATCTAATGCTGAGAAACTGTCATCAAAAACAAAGATTTCTGGATCTTTTGCTATAGCTCTTGCAATAGATAGACGTTGTTTTTGTCCTCCTGATACATTTCCTCCACCTTGTGCTATAGGATCTTTATATTTCTTCTCTTTACCTTCAATAAATTCTGTTGCTTGTGCTATTTTTGCTGCTTCTATCATTTGCTCATCTGACATATTTTCATCTGAATATTTTATATTAGATTCTATTGTTCCTGAAAATAATACTCCTTTTTGAGGAACAAAACCTATAATATCTCTTAAATCTTTTTGTGATACATCTTTTACATTAACTCCATCTATACAAAGTTCTCCTTCTGTTACATCATAAAATCTTGGAATTAAATTAACTACTGTTGATTTACCACTACCTGTGCTTCCTATAATTGCTGTTGTCTGTCCTGGTTTCGCTGTAAAGTTAATATCTTCTAGTATTTCTGTGTCTGCATCTGGATATCTAAATGAAACATTTTTAAATTCTACTAATCCTTTTTTATCTGGATTGAATTTCTTTGTTTCTTTTTTGTCTTTTATACTTGGGTCTTTTTCTATTACTTCATTTATACGTCTTGCAGATACAGCTGCTCTTGGAAGCATAATAGAAATCATTGAAATCATTAAAAATGCCATTACTATTTGCATTGTGTATTGTATAAATGCCATCATATCTCCTACTTGCATTATTCCTTGGTCAACATTATGACCTCCTACCCATACAATTAAAATTGTAATTGAATTCATTATAAGCATAAGAAGTGGCATCATCATTGACATTGCTCTGTTTACAAATATATTTGTTTTTGTTAAATCTTTATTTGCATTGTCAAATCTTTCTTCTTCTTTCTTTTCTTTATTAAATGCTCTAATTACTGGCAATCCTGTTAAAATTTCTCTTGAAACTTCATTTAATTTATCGATTAAATCTTGTAGTTTTCTAAATCTTGGCATTACAAGCATGAATAATGTTCCAATAACTGCAAATATTGCTACTATTGCTATTCCTATAATCCATGCCATAGAGTGATCTGAACTTGTTAATACTTTTACAAAACCACCTATACCAATTATTGGTGCATATACAACTACTCTAAATAATAATGTTATAAGTTGTTGTATTTGTTGAACATCGTTTGTACTACGTGTTATTAAAGATGCTGTTGAAAATTCGTTTAACTCTGCATTTGAAAAACTTATAACTTTCTTAAATACTTTTTCTCTTAATGTTTTACCAAGTTTTGCTGCAACTCTAGATGATAAGAACATTATTGAAACTGCTGAAATCATACTTATTAAAGCTATTCCTAACATTTGCATACCTGTTTGTAGAATATAATTATTTTGTATTTTATTTGTATCTATATTTAAATTTTGATAAATATTTTTTACAGAAGCTATTGCAGCCTGTTCTTTAATAGAGTCTATCATTCCATCTATTTCTTTTGTAAATTCTTGTAATATTTGGTTTCTTTCTTCATCAGACATTTGCATGAATATATCCATTAAAGATAGTCCTTGCATATATGTTTTTTGTGGTTCTGCTATGTTTTCTAGAATTTTATTTTTTATTTGTTCTGAGGTTTCTTCATTAGAGATTGTTTCTAATTCTAGTATAGGATTTACTATATAACCTTCTAAATTGTCTAATTGTTCTTCTTCTAAATTTTTTAATACATAAATTGAGTCTGGTTCTACACTATAATCTTTTCCAAAATATTTTTTTAAAGTTTTTTCTTGGTCTTTTGATACACCATCTGTTACTAATTCATATGAATTTAAAATTTCTTCGTCATCTTCAGAAAAAATTAGTATAGAATTCATATCTTGTTTTGATATTACTTCTGGTACTGCACTTTCTATTCCTCCTGATTGTATTCCATCATTTACTATTTTTGATGTGTAATCTGGTAGTGCTAAATCTGCAGCTGCTTGGATACATAATAATATAATTATACATATTACAGATATCCAAGAATTTTTTAAATTTTTTAATACTTTTAGCATTTTTATCTCCTTTCTTTTTTGTAATAAATTTGACTTCTATCTTGATATATATTGTATATTTATTTTTTTATGTATTTTTTTCATATATAACAAGAAAAAATGCCATTTAAAATGAATTCACATAAGTTTAACTGATGTAAATTGACTCTTTTTTTAAACTATATTATTATATATGACACAGTGTCGTATGTCAAGATATATTTTGTGAATTTTTTGTGAAATATATTGCAATAAAAAGCACTCAAAATTGGTTTGCTCCTAATTATTTTAATAATATTATCAAAGGTTAACCATTTTTGAGTGCTTTTTGTTTTTTATTATATCTTTAATTACATTTATTTTTACATTTTTCTAAATACTCCTGCAACTTTTCCTAAAATTTCACAATTAGGTACTATAATAGGGTCCATTGTGCTATTTTCTGGTTGCAAACGGATATGATCTTTTTCTTTATAAAATGTTTTTACTGTTGCTTCATCTTCTATTAGTGCTACTACTATTTCTCCATTATTTGCTGTATTTTGTTTTTTTACTAGAATATAGTCTCCATCTAAAATTCCTGCTTCTATCATGCTTTCTCCTCTTACTGTTAGCATAAAGCATTCTGAGTTTCCAACAAAATCAATTGGTATTGGAAATGTATCAGTTACATTTTCTACTGCTAATATTGGCGCACCTGCTGTGATTTTTCCTATAACAGGAACTTCTACTAATTCTTTTTGAGTGTAAAAATCTTTGCTTGATGTATCTTTTGCCTCTCCTGTTGCACCTTTTAGTAATCTTAATGTTCTTCCTTTTTTGTCTTTCTTTTTGATATATCCTTTTTCTTCTAGTTTTGCTAAATATCCATGTACTGTTGCTGTTGAGCTTAATCCAACTGCTTTTCCAATTTCTCTAACTGATGGTGGATATCCATCTGTCATTATTTGTTTTTCAATAAATTTTAGAATTGCTTTTTCTCTTTTATTTAATTCCATTTTCTTTTTAGGCATATGACTACCACTCCATTTCTCATTTTTTACTATATTATCATACAAACAAAAAAATGTCAAACATATTTTTGACATTTTTTTGTTTGTTTTTATTTTGCAAAATTTTCATTGCCAATGCAACAACTTTTTTCTCAAAAGTGTTGTCATATTCTCGTTTTATATTTTTGATTTTCTTTATTCTATAATTTATTTTTA
>CAJFJM010000057.1 GCA_904384245.1 uncultured Clostridia bacterium | reverse complement strand
ATTAGATAGTTCAACATATTTCAATATAGACACATGGAAAGTATTTGAAATAAATGAAGAAACAGGAGAAGTAAAATTAGTACCAACACATTCAACAGATGACGGAGCAGAAGGACCAACAAGTGGAACAATAAATCTACAAGGAGCACAGGGATATAATAATGCAGTATATTTATTAAATAAAGCTTGTAGTGAGTTATATGGAGACAGTAGCAGAGGAATAACAGCAAGAAGTATAAATATAGAAGATATAGAAGGAAAAATTACAGATGCAGCGATTGCTGAAGTACATTCAATAGAATCTGGGTATGAACAACAAGTTTCAGCACCATATTCAAGAGACAATAGTTATTATCCAAGTATATATGCAAATGAAAGATTAAGTGTAATAAATGGAAAAGAAAATTCTTCAGGAATAGGGATGAGTGTGCAAGATAATTTAGTAAAGCCAACAGATGGAAATGAGACAGATGGTGATGCAACAGAAGGTCATATACAGGCAACAACAAATATTCAACCAAAGAAGACATATTGGTATAAGGATAATACCTTTATGAAAACAGCTTTTGAGACAGCAAATAATGGAGTTAAATATTATGATTTGTTAATGCCTGATGATGCAAATACTTTTTATTGGGTGGCTTCTCGTTGCGTGAATGCTAATTCAAGTGGCTGCGATTTCTATGTGGGGGCTGTTGGCCGTGGAGGAGTGGGCGCTAGCTATGTGTTCTATTCGTATGACGATGATGGCGGCAGCTTTTTTGGGCTTTTCCCCGTAGTTTCTCTAAGCTCTAAGCTCATAACTGGAAACACTATAGATGGATTTTCAGTAGAATAGGATAATGTAAAAGTTTTGAAAGGTAGAGGATAGCTCATGTCCGGCCCTTGCGGTCGGACGAGCGTGCCCATAATAAGGGAGGTGGAAGAAATAAGTACAGTAAATATGGTAAAAACTATAAAAAAGATATATCCATCTTGTGTAATACTGGTTAAAGTAGGAAATTTTTATCACGTATATGGAAAAGACGCGTACATATTTTCATATCTTTTTGAATATAAAATATTAGAAAAAGAAGGAGTACCATCTTGTGGTTTTCCAATAAATGCTATAAGTAAAGTAGAAAATATATTAGAAAGAACTAAAATAAACTATGTTTCAGTCGATAGAAGAAATAATTATGATGAGGAAGAAAAATATGTAGATAAACAAAAAAATAATTATGAAAAAACATTTGAAAAATCAAAGCAAACAATTGATATATTGTTAAGAATTCAAAAAATAACTGATTTTTTGAAACAATATAAAGAAAATGAAAACATAGAAAAAATATTAGAAGAAATGGAAAAAATAATAAGTGATGAAAGAAGAGAAATTTAAATCAATTCAATTTATAAGGGAATTGATAATATATCTGGACAATATGTTAGAAGGTTTTCCTAAAAAGGATTTAGAAATAAAAAGAACAATAAGAGAAGAAAGTTATAGCATGTTAAAAATAGTATATTTAGCGAATATAACATCAGAATTAAAGTTTAGAAGGGAAAATCTTGAAAGAGTAATTGTAAAAGTGAAATTGATAGATTTTTTAGTAAATCTTGCGTATGATAAAAAAATAATAAATCAGAAAAAATACATAAAGGTAGGTCAAAAATTAGATGATATATCAAAATATATAACAGGGTGGATAAAAGCAACAATAGTAGAAATAAATAAAAATAATAAATAAATTAGGGTATAATTGATGGGTGGCTTCTCGTTGCGTGAATACTAATTCAAGTAACTGCAATTTCAATGTGAGGGCTGTTAACAATGGAGAAGTGAACGCTAACAATATGTTCAATTCGAATGACAATGATAACAACAACTATTATGGGCTTTTCCCCGTAGATTCTATATCACTGTGGTTATATAATAAATTATATATTATATAAGGGAAGAATAGAAACAAATTATATCCTTTCACTAATTAGATTAGTGATAAAACTAAAGCAGATAATAGCATTTGTTAGTAAAGAAATTGAAAAGGAGTGACTATTTAGAACTGCTTTAAAATAATTTATTCTCGTCAATAAACATGTTTGGGTAAATATGTTTATAACATATAATAGTACTAGTTAAACTTCTTAATTTAATTTTATTTTTAAAATATAAATTTTTCTTATTTTTTATTTTTCTTTTTACACTTCGATATTTGCTTGGATTTCCATATAAATTTTTTCCAAGAAAGATAAAGTTATCTTTTGAACTATATATTCTCGTTTTTTTATTTAGAATTAAATTTTCTTTTTCTAAAAAAAATTTAATTTTATTTAAACAATATTTTAAATATTCCTTTGATGGGTGAAATAATAAAAAGTCGTCTTGATATCTAACATAATATTTAATTTTTAAAGTTTCTTTTATAAAATGATCTAAATCATTTAAGTAAAAAATTGCTAGAACTTGACTAGTCATAGAACCAATTCCAAGTCCTGGAGAATAGCTATCTATTATATCAAATATAATTTTTATTGCATCTTTGTCTTTAATTCTTTTTAAAATTTTTTCTTTTAATATATCGTGATTAATACTTGAAAAAAATTTACTAATATCACATTTCAAAATATAATATTTTTTATATTGGATTTTACAATTTCTAATAAATTTATTCATTAGCTGAAGCCCTTTTTTAGTTCCCATATCTTTTCTACTTGCTACATTTACATTTAAAAGACATGGAAGTATAGCAGGATATAAATTATTTTTTCTTTTCATAAAAAATTTCATTTCTTTCTCGCTTCACTCTAAAGGCACACATAGTAATAAAAGTAATTTCTTTCAAACTACATCACCTAAAAAACGAATATAATAAAATATTTTAAGTTTATTATAAGAAAAAAATATTATATAGTGTTTTGTTAAAAGAAAAATAAAAAATAACAGGAAATAATCAATCAATGAGTAAAAAACTCAATTAAACTAAAAGTAACACGATTACATCATTGACAAAATTAAAATTATAGTTCAGATACTTAAGGTTAAATAAGCATGAATGTCTGAACTGTAACATATATTCATTAAAAAACAATTGAAAACGAAACACATCTATGCTAAAATAAAAATGTAAAAACTTATACTAAATGCTAGCACATGGTCATAATGAAAAAACGTTAGCATCCAAAACGCAAAATGAGAGTAAAAAATAAGTACCCTCTAACAAAATTTTTAAAATAATAGAATATAAAAATTATAAATAAATAGATAAAAAGAATGAATAAAGGCTAATAGTATCAAAAACTTGAAAATTACTCATTCAAATAGGTGCCTGAAAGAAAGAAGGAAAATAAAAAATGAAAAAAATAGGATTTACAATAGGAAAATTTGCACCACTACATAAAGGACATCAATATTTAATAGAAAAAGGAATAAAAGAAACAGAAGAATTTTATGTAGTAATATATGATACAAATGTTACAAAAATCCCACTAAAAGAAAGAGCAAATTGGATAAAACAACTATATCCAGAAGTAAAAATTTTATACGCAAAAAATCCGCCAATGCAATATGGATTAGATAAAGAAAGTGTAAAAATCCAAACTGATTACCTAAAAAACATACTAAAAGAAATCCCAGTAACAGATTTCTATAGTAGTGAGCCATATGGAAAATTTGTAGCAAAATACCTAAATGTAAAAGATAATAGAGTAGATGAACAAAGAATAGAAAATCCAATTTGTGCAACAAATATTAGAAATAATTTACCAAAATATAAAGAATATTTAAGTAACATAGTTTTTGAAGATTATAGTAATAAAATAAAAAATCTAGAAAATATGCATAAATAAGGTTCACAATTTTTTCTATTATATAGGAAACAATATGAAACTGTAAGTTACGCAATTCAAAGTGAAATTAATAATTTTATTTTCAAAAGAAAATTCGACTTATGAGGCTTATATGAGCCATTTAAATATATTATAAAATAAAGGAAAATAAAAATGTTATCAATCTTAGAAGTAAAAAGAAAATTACCAAAAGAATTTATAGAAAATTTATACCAAAACTATACACCATTAGTAGTAGACAAAATATTATCAGGACTCTCAGGAGAAAGAAGTACAACAATTAGGGTAAACACCATAAAATACACAATACAAGAGCTCATGAAATATTGCAAAGAAAAAAACATAAAATTCGAGAGAGTATTATGGTATAAAGATGCATTAGAAATAAAAAACTTAAAAGAAAAACAAATTCAAGAACTAGACATATATCAAAAAGGATATATTTATCTACAAAGTTTATCAAGCATGATACCACCATTAGCATTAAATCCACAAAAAGGAGAAAAAATATTAGACTTAACAGCAGCACCAGGAAGCAAAACAACTCAAATGGCAGCAATGATGGAAAACCAAGGATATATAATAGCAAACGAACTAGACAAAATAAGATGTGAAAGGCTCAAATATAACGTAGAAAAACAAGGAGCAAAAATAGTAGAGGTAATAAATCAAAGAGGAGAAAGATTAGGAAATCAATATAAAGAATTTTTTGACAAAGTATTATTAGATGCACCATGTAGTGGAGAAGGAAGATTTTTAGCAAATCAAGCAAAAACATATAGAGATTGGTCACCAAAAACAGTAAGAGAATTATCAAAGTTGCAAAAAAAATTATTTAAAAGTGCTTATGAAAGCTTAAAACCAAAAGGAATAATGGTATATTCAACATGTACTTTAAATACAGAAGAGAATGAGCAAGTTATACAGTGGGCAATAGATAATCTTAATATTAAAATAATTGATATAAATATACAGTTAAAAGATAAATTACCAATTACATCAGAAGGAGTAGATAATCAAATACAAAAGTCTTTAAAAATATTACCATCTAAAACACAAGAAGGATTTTTTGTTGCAAAATTAGAAAAAATTTGATATATATGATAAAATACCAAAAGTCAAATAAATATGTATTATTAAATATAGAAATTGAATAAATTCAAATTAAGACAAATAAAATGGGGGAAAGAAAATATGACAAAAATACTAATTAAACTTTTTATAAAAGACAAAGATGTAAAAAACTTAGAAGTAAGAAACAAATATGCAATGCTTTCAAGCATAACAGGAATAATCCTAAACATATTATTATCAATATTTAAGCTAATTGTAGGACTAATATCAAACTCAATTTCAATTGTATCAGACGCAGTAAATAACATAACAGACGCAGGCTCATCAGTAGTAACAATGATAGGATTTAAAATGTCACAAAAAAAGGTAGACAAAAACCATCCATGGGGACATGGAAGAATGGAATATATATCAGCATTTATTGTAGATATTTTAATAATACTAGTAGGATTTGAATTACTAAGAACATCAATAGAAAAGATTTTTAATCCAGAATTACCACTAATAGGAAATGTAACAATCATAATATTAGTAGCATCAATCTTAGCAAAGCTATGGCTATTTTTCTTCTATAAAAAAATAGCAAAAACAATAGACTCAGCAGCAATAAAAGGAAATGCATATGACAGTATATCAGATGTAATTTCAACAACAGCAGTTCTAATATCAGCCATAGTAGCAAGAGTATTTGAAATATCAATAGATGGATACATAAGTTTCTTAGTATCAATATTCATATTGTACACAGGAGCAAAAGCAATAAAAGAAATAATCGACATCTTACTAGGTTCTAGTCCAGACCCAGAATTTGTAAAAGAAATAGAAGAATTTGTAAAAAACTATGATTTAGTAGTAGGAATACATGACATGATGATACACGACTATGGACCAGGAAGAAAAATAATCTCATTCCATGCAGAAGTACCAGCAGATATAAATATAGGAAAAGCACATGATGTAATAGATAGAATAGAACAAGACATATTTGAAAAGTACAACTGTATAACAACAATACACATGGATCCAATAGTAGTAGACGACGAAGAAATAAACAGCATGAAAAAAACAACAGAAGAAATAGTAAAAAGCATCAACAAAGAATTTTCAATCCATGATTTTAGATTAACAGATGGAGGAGAAAGAATAAACCTAATATTTGATTTAGTATTACCAAGAGAAGGAGAATTTGACAAAGAGCAAATAAGAAAAGAAGTTCAAGAAAAAATTCACAAAATAAATAATAAATATTATGCTGTAATAACAGTAGAGCATTCATATGTATAGGGATTGAGGGACGGTCCTTAAAATCCCTCCTAGGAGGGATTTTGGGGACGAACCTCAAATTTTTTCATTGTATAGGAAAAGAAATGTGAAAGTTTTGTGAATTTTAGCACTCTACACTTGACATTGCTAAAAATAGATGTATAATAAAAATGTAAAAAGAAAAAGATAATTTTTACATGTGCTACCGAAGAGGTGTCAACACATAAAAAATAAGAAAGGAAGATGATTTATTATGATGATGATACCAAGAAGAAAAAACGAATTTGATTTATTTGACGAAATGTTTAATGACCCATTTTTCACAAGAGGTGAAAACAAACTAATGAAAACAGACATCAAAGAAAAAGGAGACAAATATTTACTAGAAGTAGACTTACCAGGATATGAAAAAGAAGACATAAAAATTGAAATAGAAGACGGATATCTAACAGTACATGCAAGCATGAACAAAAATATTGACGAAAGTGACAAAGACAGTAAATATGTACACAAAGAAAGATATGTAGGAGAATGTTCAAGAAGCTTTTATGTAGGAGAAGACATCAAAGAAGAAGACATAAAAGCAAGTTTCAAAAACGGAACATTAAAACTAGAATTACCTAAAAAAGAAATGAAAAAAGAAGATAGTAAAAAATATATTGAAATTGAATAATTAAATAATTAAGAGTATACCAAAAGTTTATAAAAACTTTCAGTATACTCTTAATTATTATATTAAAAAATATGATTGGAAAAATATTAGTTCAAATGTAATAAAATTTACGTAAAAAATTTTTTTACATAAAATAAAAAGTAGTACAAAAAATATAAAAAGATAAAAAAATAATGCAAAACATAATAAATATGATATAATAAAAACGTAAAACATAAAACATGCTGTAGTAATTATCAATAGAAAGGAGAAATTTTATGGAATATGTTTTTTTGTTTTTCCGGAAGATGAATGAAACTCGAAAAGAACGAGACTTCAGAATTTGGATGCATCAAGAAGAAACAATAGTATTTCTTGATATAGTAACAAGCGTAATGGATGGCAAGTATCTCCAAGAAGATAACGGATTTCTGTTATTATATGGAATGCTTAGAACATCAGAATTAACAATTTCAAAAAATCTTATGAAAAAAATCAAGAAAGAATTAAGAAAGAGAGTTGACAAAATAATTCTTGATGAACTTTTCCAAAATGTAAAATTTGAAGAAGTAACAGAAGGAGAAAAAAGATATTATAAAGCAAAAATAAAGCAAACAGATCGAAAATATGTATCTGCAGTTTTACAACAATTGTTTTATACAGAAGAGTTCCAAAAAAGATTAGAAGCATTAGGAGAAGAAACGAAAAAAAATGTAACAAGTAAATTTCAGCAAGAATATATTGATAAAGCAATAAGCAATGCGAAGTTCTATTATAGAATGAACTAAAAACAGAATAATTATGGGAACACAAAAAACTAAATTTCTGTGTTCCCATAGTTATTTACATATTAAGTTAAAATATTGTATTTAAAAAGTAAAATATAGATTGATTTTAAGTTAAGAGGTTAAAATAATAAAATAATAAAACAAAACTATTGAAAAATAAAAAAAATATGATATAATTATTGCAAATAAAAAGAGAACAACATAAATAAGGACAACATAAATAGAAAAATAACTTAAAGAGAGCCAAAGAAAGCTGAGAATTTGGTAAGTAAAATCTATTTATTATCACCTTGTTAGTTGCTAAACTGAAACAAAAAGTAAGTTAAGCCGTAAATCTTGCGTTAAAAGATTAAAGAGAGTAAGTGAAATATTTTGAATAAAATTAAATAGATAAAAGAAACACATATTTAATAAATTCAAGAAAAACAAAAAATCATTTGCTAAATTAGGTGGTACCGCGGAAAACTATTTCGTCCTAAGTGATGAAATAGTTTTTTTTGTTCTCTTCTTCGGATGATAGGGACACCCCTTTCTGTCCGAGAATTCGGATGATAGGGACACTCCTTTTTATCCGAAATTTTTATAATTAGTTAAATATTAAAAATTATTTTTATTCGGATAAAATGGAGTGTCCCTATCATCCGAATTCTCGGACAGAAAGGGGTGTCCCTATCATCCGAATCGGACAAGAAGGAGCGTCACCATCATCCGAGCCGGACAAAAAGGAGTGTCCCTAACGTCCGAAAAAAAGAGGAGGAGATAATATGTACAAAAAAGTAGAGCTAAAAAATGGCTTTGTTGGAATGGAAAAAGAAGTAGCCGAAAACTGGAAAAAGAAAGACATAATAAAGAAAAATTTCAACATGAACAAAGGAAAAAGATATTTTACATTTTATGATGGACCACCAACAGCAAATGGAAAACCACATGTTGGTCATATCGAAACAAGAGTCATGAAAGATATAATCCCAAGATACAAAGTAATGAAAGGTTATCAAGTAATTCGTAAAGCTGGATGGGATACACATGGACTTCCAGTAGAGCTTGAAATTGAGAAAAAATTAGGAATTTCAGGAAAACAACAAATAGAAGAATATGGTGTAGAAAAATTCGTAAAAGAATGTAAAGAAAGTGTTTTCAACTATGTTCACATGTGGGAAGAAATGACAAATAAGGTAGGATTCTGGGTTGATATGGAACACCCATATGTAACATATCATAATGAATATATAGAATCTGTATGGTGGGCATTAAAACAAATGTGGGAAAAAAGTCTTTTATATGAAGGTCACAAAGTAATGCCATATTGCCCAAGATGTGGAACAGCACTTTCATCACATGAAGTTGCACAAGGATATAAAGATGTAAAAGACTTAACATGTATTGCTAAATTTAAAGTTGTTAATGAAGAAAACACATATATATTAGCATGGACAACAACTCCATGGACACTACCATCAAATTTGGCTCTTTGTGTAAATAAATCATATGAATATGCAAAAGTAAAAGCAAACATTGGTACAGATGATGAGCCAAAATATGAAGAATATATTTTAGCAAAAGATTTAATAGACACAGTATTAAAAGAAACACCTTATGAAGTTTTAAAAACTTTCAAAGGAGAAGAATTACTAGGAACAAAATATGAAAGACTAATGCCTTTTGGAAATGTTGAAGGTAAAGCATTTGAAGTTATTCATGGAGATTATGTAACATTAACAGATGGTACAGGAATAGTCCATATAGCACCTGCATATGGTGAAGATGATAGTTTAGTTGCAAAACAAAATGGAATAACATTTATAAATTTAGTAGATAAAGAAGGAAAATTTGTCAAAGAAGTAGAACCATGGGCAGGAAGATTTGTAAGAGATTGTAATGAAGATATATGCAAATGGCTTGCAAAAGAAAATAAATTATTTAGCAAAGAAAAACATATGCACTCATATCCACATTGTTGGAGATGTGACACACCACTTTTATATTATCCAAAAGAAAGTTGGTTT
>CAJFJM010000056.1 GCA_904384245.1 uncultured Clostridia bacterium | reverse complement strand
GTTGCAAAATTAGTTCTGCGTTTGTCATATGTGCTTCCCCCTTTCCGTTCCTAGGTAAAGAACTGCCTTTTGACAAGAAAGGTTGCTAACATATTACAATATTTTACAACAAAAAACAAGCAAACATAGTAAAAATTTACAATTAATTCTTACTAAAACTAGATATAATTTATGTGGTTGCAGTAAAATTGCAATAAATTTAAGCATTATATGTTCGAAACCATGCAGAAATATAGACTTTGATGCTAGCTACTTTTAGGCTTTCGCCTCCAACTAAAAAGATTAAAATATCTTAGATAGAAGAATATTTGAAAGCATATAAATTGACATAAAAACCTACAATACAGACAACTCGCTGTTTTTAATGGTTATTGTAGAAATATGAATTGTATGCTATAGTAAAAACAATAATTTTTCTAAAGAAAAAACGGAAAAGTGAGAATATTTTAACTTAACACTTTACTATTACTTATCTTTAAATAAAGATAAATAATTTTTATATAAAATAAATAAAAACAATATTTAGGAGAAAATAATGAACAAAAAAGCAAAAATATTTTTAACTTTAAGTGTCATTTTAAGTCTTACCATTATCACAATATCAATAATAAATAAATTTAAAGCAAAAGAAAATAAGCAATATACTAATAAAGATTTCAATATAGAACCATATATCAGTACAATAGATAAAGACAATGATGGAATAGATGATCAAACTGATATCTTAAACAATGTAAAAAAATATATTGAAACAAAACCAAAATATAAAAGTAAATATTATTCAACTGGATATCCAAATGATGAATATGGAGTATGCACAGATGTTATAGCATTTGGACTAAAAGATGCAGGATATGATTTAATGGAATTAGTAAACCAAGATATTTTAAAAAACCAAAAACAATATAATATTAAAGAAATAGACAAAAATATAGATTTTAGAAGAGTAAACAATTTAGATATATATCTAAAAAACAATCATATAACATTAACAACAGATTTATCCAAAATAGAAGAATGGCAAGGTGGAGATATAATAGTATTCAAAGACCATATAGGAATAATATCAGATAAACGAAAAAAAAACGGAATTCCATTTTTAATACACCACGCAAACCCAATACAAAAAAATTATGAAGAAAATATTTTAGAAATATATGGTCAAGATTTTATAATAGGACATTATAGAATTAGTTAAATATTTTTGAATTTAAAAATATTTAACTTTTTTTAATTTTTAGTAGAATAATATAAAATTATGAATTAAAATAAAACAGAACAAAGAATATAATTCCTTAACATATAAAAATAAAAGCCCTACATAGTAGAACTTTAAAAAAACACCTAAGTGAAACCAAATTATCTTTGGCATTAAAGGTTAAACCTTATTTTAACTCATTGTGCTATTTTAGATAGTAATAATAGCATATTAAAAATACCATATATAGGAGGAAAAGTCAATATGGAAAATCCAAAAAAATATAATATCGGTTTAGATATAGGGGTAGGTTCTGTTGGATGGTGTGTAACAGATGAAGAAGAAAATATATTAAAAAAAGGCAACAAGAATATGTGGGGAGCAAGAATATTTAATGAGGCAAATACCGCAAAAGAAACAAGAGGATATAGAGCGTCAAGAAGAAGATTAGAAAGAAGAAAACAAAGGATAAATATTTTACAAAGTTTATTAAATGAAGATATGGAAAAAGAAAATCCAAATTTTTTTCAATTATTAAAAGAAAGTTCACTAAATTTTGATGACAAAATCGAAGCAAAAAGTATATCAGGAATAAAATATAATTTATTTTCAGATGGTACAAATTCAAATAGAACAAATGCAAATGACGTAAAAACAGATGCTGATTTTTTTCGAAGATTTCCAACAATATATCATTTAAGAGAATATTTAATAAAAACAGAAGAAAAAGTAGATTTTAGATTTGTATATTTGGTACTACATCACATAATTAAATATAGAGGTAATTTTTTATATGAAGGAGAATTTAAAAATAATTCAATCGAAACAGAAGAAAAACTAGATATTATATTAAACTACCTAAACGAAAGATATAACATAAAACTAAAAGTAAATAAGTCAGAAATATTTAATGTTTTAAAAGAAAAAAATACATCAAAAGCAAATAAAAAAGATATGTTAATAAATTGTTTTAACTTTGACAAAACGGAAAAACAAATAATAACAAATATGATAAACTCATTTTTAGGATATACATTTGATTTAAATAAAATTTTTGAAATTGAATTAGAAAAAAATAAAATTTCATTTTCTTCTGAAATAGAAAATGAAGAAGATATAAAAGAAAGTTTACAAGAAAATTCAATTATTTATGAGTCAATGAATGAAATATATAGCTGGTTTATATTGCAAGATATATTAAAAGGGAAAAAATATATATCAGAAGCAATGATAGAAAAACATAAAAAATATAAAAAAGATTTAATTTTAATAAAAAAAATATACAAAGAGTACTTTCCAGAAGAATATAATAACATGTTCAGAAAATATGCCAAGGTAAATTATGTATCATATAATGGAAAAAGTTCAGGAAAGACATATAAAAAATGTTCAGCAGAAGAATTTTTTTCAATGCTAAAAAAGAAAATAGATACAATACCAGAAGAATGTATAGAAAAAGAAAAAATAAAAAAAGATCTTGAAGAAAACAATTTTTTAAAAAAAATCAATGTAACAGAAAATAGTGCAATACCATATCAATTACATTTAAAAGAATTAAAAGAGATATTAGAAAGGCAATCTAAATATTACAAAACGATAGAAGAAAATAAAGAAAAAATAATTAAACTTTTTAGTTTTAGAATACCATATTATGTAGGACCATTATCAAAAGAAAAAGGAAAATGGTCATGGGTAATAAGAAAAAATAATGAAAAAATAAGACCATGGAATTTTAATAAAATTGTAGATGAAGATGCAACAGCAGAAGAATTTATAAAAAGAATGACAAATAAATGTACATATATACTAAATGAAAATGTAATTCCAAAACAGTCATTACTATATTCTAAATTTTGTGTATTAAATGAATTAAATAACATTAGAGTAAATAATAAACATCTATCAAAAGATACAAAAGAAAAAATAATTCAAAACTTATTTCAAAAGAAAAAGAAAGTAACCAGAAAGATGTTAATAAATTTTTATAACCTAGAAGGAATAGAAGTAAAAAATATTGAGGGATTACAAGATGGAGAAAACTTTATGTCCAATATGAGCTCATATATAGATATGGAAAATATATTAGGAAAAATATCTGAAGACAATTATGAACAGTGTGAAAACTTAATTTATTGGATTACTATTTTTGAAGAAAAGAAAATATTAAAAAGAAAAATAAAAAATGAATACAAAGAGCTTTCAGAAGAACAAATAAATAAATTAGTAAAATTAAGATATACCGGATGGTCTAGATTATCAAAAAAACTATTAGTAGGATTAAAATCTAATGAGGGTGAAAGCATTATGGAAAAATTAGAAAAAACACCATTAAATTTTATGCAAATAATAAACAGTAAAGAATATGGATTTGATAAACAACTAGAAAAACTAATGCCACAAAAAAATGGAAAAATAGTATATGAAGATGTTTCAGAAATACCTACATCACCTACAAATAAAAGGGCAATATGGCAAACAATATCTGTTGTAAAAGAAATAGTTAAAGTTATGAAAAATGTACCACAAAATATATATATTGAATTTGCTAGAAGTGAAGACAAGAATAAACAAATGAAAAAAACAAGACAAAAGCAATTAATAAAAAAATATGAAGAAATAGAAAAACAATTAAAAGAACTTAAAGATTATAATCACAATGTATATTTAGAATTGAAAAAACACCAAAATGATAAAACATTAACAGAAAAAATGTATTTATACTATATTCAAAATGGTAAATGTCTATATAGTGGAAAAACATTAAATATTGATGAATTAAGTACATATGAAGTTGACCATATTTTACCACAATCTTACATAAAAGATGACAGTATCGATAATAAAGCATTAGTTCTAAAACAAGAAAATCAAAGAAAGAAAGACAACCTATTATTATCAGACGATATTATCAATAGCAGAATGGAATGGTGGAAAAGTCTTTTAAGTAGCGGACTCATCACACAAAGTAAATACTATAGATTGATAAGAAGAAAATTATTCGAAACAGATAGCGATAGAGATAAATTTGTACAAAGGCAGTTAGTAGAAACTAGACAAATAACAAAATATGTAACAAATTTATTAAAAAATGAATACATAAATACAGAAATTTATGCAATAAGAGGAGAATTAACACATAACTTTAGAAACAAATACAAAATATACAAAAATAGAAACATAAATCACTATCATCATGCACAAGATGCGTATATTTTAAGTATTATAGGAAATACATTAAGAAAAAAGTGGAAAGGAACAGAAGAATTCAAATATAGTGAATATGTAAAAAAATACTTAAAAGATGAAAAAAGCAAATACGAAAAAAATGGTATTATATTAGGACTTATAAATAAAAATATAGATATTACAAAAATAAAGAAAGTAATGAATTATAAAGATTGCTACATAAGTAGAATGTTAGAAGAAGGAACAGGGGCATTCTATAAACAAACACTATATAGTCCAAAAGACAAACCAATAATATCATCAAAAAATAATAGGAAAGTAGAAAAATATGGAGGTTATTCAGGAGAACATAAAGCTTATTGTGTTATATTTGAATATACAAATAACGATGATGAAAAAGAATATCAATTAGTAGGTATACCAATACTAGTATCATACAAAATAAAAGAAGGAAAAGAAACAATAGAAAATTACATAGAAAACAAATTCTTAAAAAATATTAAATATAAAAATTTCAAAATCATAAAAAATAAAATACTAATAAATCAAGAATATCTAGACGAAAATAATGAGAATATGAGGATTTGTAGCGATTCAGAAATAAGAGCAAACAAAGAATTATTAGTAAATGATAAAGTATCAGAATTAGTATATTTAATGAATATAGAAGAAAAGAATCTAGAAGACGAACAAAAAGAAAAATTAGAAAATGGATATTTATATATGTTTGACTATTTATTAGAAAAATTAAAAAATGAATATAAAATATTTTTATCAATCTATAAAAAAATAATAGATAAACATTCAATTTTCGAAACATTAAATCAAACAGATAAAAAATCTACAATTAATGGATTGATAGATTTAATGGAAACAGGGCAAGGAAATTTAAAAGCAATTGGATTAACTGAAAGAGAAGGAAGAAAAAATAATCAAAGTTTTAAGACAGACAAATTATTAAAAATGACATTCATAGATAAATCTGTTACAGGAATGTACGAAAGAAGGTATAAAATAAATGGGGTGGAGAACGGTTGTAGTAAATAGAAACTGTAAATTAAGTTATAAAAATGACTATCTAGTAATAAGAAGTGAAGAATTACAAATGATTCATTTATCAGAAATAGATACAATAATAGTAGAAAATGGTATGGTATCAATCACATCATACTTAATAAATGAATTAGCACAAAATAAGATTAAAATTATATTTTGTGATGAAAAGCATAATCCATCATGTGAAATGATGCCATATTATGGCTCATTTAATACAAGTAAAAAAGTTACTATTCAATCAAAATGGAAAGAAAATAAGAAAAAGGAAGCATGGCAACAAATAATAAAATATAAGATACATAATCAAGCCATGTTATTAAAAAAATTAGATATTAGTGGATACAAAAAATTATTAGACTTCAAAGAACAAGTAGAATTAGATGATAAAACAAATAGAGAAGGACATGCTGCAAAAGTATATTTTAATTTATTATTTGGAATGGACTTTTCAAGAGAAAAAGAAAACAATATAAATAGCGCATTAGATTATGGATACTCAATAATATTATCAATGTTAAATCGAGAAGTAGTAAATAAAGGATATATAACACAATTAGGCATAAATCATAAAAATGAATTTAATCAATTTAACTTATCCTGTGACTTAATGGAAATATTTAGACCATTAGTAGATGAAATAGTATATAAAAATAAAGAATTCACTTTTGACAAAGCATATAAATATAAGCTAATAAATGTATATAATAAACAAGTAATTATTAAAAATAAAGAACAATATTTAAGTAATGCAGTTCCAATATTCATAACAAGTGTATTTAACTATTTAGAAGAAATAGAAAGTAAAATAGTAAATTATGAGTTTTAGATTTATGAGGATATTAGTATTTTTTGATTTACCAATGGAAACTGCAAAAGAAAGAAAAATATATTCAAAGTTTAGAAAATTTTTAATAAATGAAGGATTTATAATGATGCAAAAATCAGTATATACAAAATTAGCACTTAATAATTCAATAGTAAAATCTATAAAAGAAAAGATATATAAAAGCAAACCCAAAGAGGGAATAGTTCAAATGCTTATAGTAACAGAAAAACAATTTAGTAGTATAGAATACATTACAGGAGAAAAAACAAATGATGTTTTAGATAACACTGAAAGGATGATAATATTATGAAACTAAAGATAAATGGTTTTGATAATGAAATTATATTTAATGATCAAAACATAAATATTTTAACTATAAAAAATACAAAATGTTTTTCTCACATATTACAAATTTTAAATGATAAAACTAATGGAATAGAATCAAATGAAATATTTTTATTAGGTGAAAATAATGAAGAAATGAATATGGCTAAAGAGATACAAATAGTTTTAGATGTATTTAATATAGATTATAATTCTAAAAAAATTTTAAATAAGATATATGAAATAATATCAAATAATATAGAGAAAAATCAAGATTTTGAAGTAGAAAGAATGGTTTTAAATTTGAGAAATTATATAATAGAAGAAATAAATGATTTACCATTTGAATTTGTAATGAAAAACGAAATAGAAATACCTGAAGTACTCAAACTATATAACCTAAAAATCGACGAAGAAAACTATACAAGTATTTTAGAAAAAATAGAAATACTAATAGATATATTTTCAACTCTTAAAATTGCAAAAATCTTAATTATTCCAAATTTAAAATTATTTTTGGATGAGGCAGAATTAGTTGAATTATATAAATATTCATTATATAATAATATTAATCTATTACTAATAGAAAGAAACGAATACACTAAACTAAAATATGAAATAAATATAATAATAGACGAAAATTTCAATGATTTTCTTAAATAAATATTATCCAAAATAATACAACGGAGTCATTAACCGAAAAATCTAAGCTGAATTTGAGGTTTTAGAATTGTGTTATTTTAGATAGTAATAAAACAAAGGCATTAGATGACGCTGATTTAGTAATGTTTTAGAATTGTGTTATTTTAGATAGTAATAAAACATGGGAAGAAGCATATAAAATGATTTGCAAGTTTTAGAATTGTGTTATTTTAGATAGTAATAAAACGAAAATAAGTTACAAGAAAATAAATATATGGTTTTAGAATTGTGTTATTTTAGATAGTAATAAAACGAAATTATAGAAGAAAGACATAGATGGACAGTTTTAGAATTGTGTTATTTTAGATAGTAATAAAACAACAGAAACTATAGATATACCTGGAGCAGAGTTTTAGAATTGTGTTATTTTAGATAGTAATAAAACAGACTTAGATTTGAAAGCACCAGAGGAAGAGTTTTAGAATTGTGTTATTTTAGATAGTAATAAAACTCTTGCATATGCTGTAATAAATGTTCCCATGTTTTAGAATTGTGTTATTTTAGATAGTAATAAAACATATAAAATAAATGAAGCAAGTTCAAATTGTGATACCAGTAATATAACAATAGCTCACTTTTCAAATAAACCTACTTCTACTAACAGAATACTACAAAACAATCAAAACATCAAAGATGAGTTTTAGAATTGTTATTCTAGATAGCAATAAACTGAATATATTAGCAATATTAAGGAAAACATAAATAAACTTATACATATATAGAGCAGTGCTATTTATTCATGATTGATAATATTATTGAAAATTATAAGCTTATTAGTAATATTAAAGAATCAGTAGGAAAGAGAATTATTTCAATAACATCCTTTTTAGTATTACATTAACTGATTATATTGATATCTCTTTATTATGCATTGGAATTACATCAATATGGTTTCCGTTAAAAATATTTATAAAATTCATCAATTATACTTGGAGCAACTAACCCATTTTCTATCATTTGCTTAATTTCTTCTCCAGAAAGAAGTTTAACTTCGCTTAATTCTTCTTTTTGTAATTTTAATTTATCTAAATCAATTTTTTGTTCCAATTTCCAAATTTCAACAAAATCAAATTCTCTTTTTACAATTGCTATTTTTTCTAAATTTTCAATATTTAAAGTTATACCTATTTCTTCATTAGTCTCTCTTAATACAGCATCTAATCCTCTTTCCCCAGAAACAACCCCACCTGTAACAACAGACCACATATTAGGAAAATGATTCAATGTATCAGCTCTTTTTTGAAGAAGATATCTGTTATCATTTATGTTCTTTATCCAAACATGTATTGATAAATGATATTCTCCTGTTTTTAGTTTTTCATCAAAATTAATAACTTTTTCAGTTTTATTCATATTTTCATCATATACATCCCATTTTTCCATTTAGAAACCTCCTACTCATTTAAAATTAATTTATTATATATGTAATATTCAAAAAAATCAAGCATATAATTAAATAAAAGGCGACATAGCCAAGAGGTAAGGCACAAGTCTGCAAAACTTAGATTCCCCGGTTCGAATCCGGGTGTCGCCTCCAATTCTCACATGAGATTTTTAACAACTCTATCTTACATAAGTTCAATACGTCCTTTGTTTGACAATCTTCTATTTTATGTACTTTTATTTAAACCTTTTTTGTATTTATAATTGAAAAATCAGTCCTAGAAAAAATATAAAATAAAAGAATATATTTATTATGATATAAATTTGTATTTGTCGAATTTTGCGATGAAAAGTCTTGAAAATTCAACAAAAATACTTGAATTATTAACATAATAATGCTATTATAAATACACAATAATCAAAAATTTACATATTGTCAAATTCAATAATTTCAATATTCAAAAAATTCAAAAATTTAAATTCTAAATTTAATTTTATTTTGTTTTATAATTTCACAGAAGAGAAAACAAATAATATATTTAATTTATTTTCAATTATTTTCACTACAAGTCAAAGAATATTTTTAATAACTTCTTACCCAAAAACAAAGAATCTTTTTAATTATTTCAAATAATTTTTTATCAATAAAAATCAGATAAAATTTATAATCACATTTTCTAGTTATAAAGAACAAGAGAAAATTTTAAAAAAATAATAGAAATTAAGAGTCTATATAAAAATCAAAAAAAATAAAAAAACAGAAAAAATTTTATACTAATATATTGCAAAAAATTATTAGTCTGATAAAATAGAAAGAGAGGTACTATGAGCAATACAAACCAAAAAAACAATAAAAACACTTTTTCACTAAAGAATGATTATATATTTAAAAAAATATTTGCAAAAGAAGAAAATAATAGTAAACTAAAAGATTTTTTAGAAGCTATTTTAAACATAGAAATAAAAAAAGTAATAGTAAAAAATCCA
>CAJFJM010000055.1 GCA_904384245.1 uncultured Clostridia bacterium | reverse complement strand
ATTATTATTACAAGTTTAGGGTGGAGAAATACTTATACACATCAAAATCCAGATTTGTTAAATACACTATTGAGTAAACAATCTGATTACATTAAAGTCTATTTTCCATCAGAAGCGAAGCAAGCAATTTGCTGTTTTGAAGAAATGGAAAGAGCTAAAAATTGTATACAAGTGCTGTATCTTACAAAAACAAATGTAAGCACTTATAGAACAGTTGAACAAGCTAGAAGTGATGTTAAAAGAGGATATTGGATTCAAGAATTCAATAGAATAAATAGTTATAAAAAAATCCTAATAATAGCAATAGGAGATATTATAACTAATGAGTGTTTAAAGGCCTCAGAAACAATATCTAATATTGATATCGATGTATTAAGTATCATAAAATCAGAGTTCTTACAAAAACTAGATATAAAAATAGAAAAATATTCTAGAATTCTAGTGTATTGTACTGGGTATTGTGATATAATTCGAGGTAAATTATCTAAAAGATTTGACACAACAAGATGGCTGTTTAAGGGATATAGCGATTCCGTTTATGGTACATATAAAAATGTACTTGAAAGCAATGAAATCGATATACAAAGTATAATAAGAGATATTAAGGAGGAATGTCATGAACTTTAGAGGAGAAAAGTTATTTGATGCATCTTTTGATAAGTTTGCAAAAACTTACGATGAAGTTAGACCAAGGTATCCAATTCAGTTGTATAAGGATATACAAAGTTTTTGTGGTATTTCAAGTCAAACTAATTTGCTTGAAATAGGAACAGGAAGTGGAATTGCAACAAAAGAAATTGCTAAATTGAAGGCAAGGATTATCACAGTGGAGCCAGGAGATAATTTGGTAGAAGTTGCAAAACAAAATTTGTCTGGTTATCAAAATATTCAATTTATTTGTGATACATTCGAAAATTGTGATTTTAAGGGCAGACAATTTGATATTATTTTGTCAGCAACTACTTTTCATTGGCTAGAAAGGGACAGTAAATACTATGATTGTTATAGATACTTAAAAGATAATGGCTTTTTGGTATTATACTGGAACAGTTTTTGTCGTGAAAATTCACCAATTATGAGAGAAATTGATGAAGTTTATGCTAGAAACTTATCAGCAACATATGAAAGAAAGTCAGATGTTAACAGAGGAGTTTTGGATAAAGTAATAAAGAGAGAGCAAGAATTAATTCAGAGTGAATATTTTTATATTTCAGCTTTGAAAAGGTACAGAACAGAATATCAATATGATTCTGATAGCTATGTAGCTCTATTGAATACTTATCCTAAAATCATAAAGTTAAGCTCAGAGGTGAGGAATAAGTTTCTGGCAGAAATTAAGGAAGTAATCATAAAAAATGGAAACCAAATAACAATACCTATTTTGACAAGTTTATATATTTGCAGAAAAAGAGAACAATTTACTAATGATTTTGGTTGCAGAGAAGCAAATATATATTCTTCAGAAAAAGTAGAAATTAGTTTATAAGGAGGAGTTTACCATGATTAATAGCTTCGAAGATTTGATGACCTTGTCTGAGAAATATTTAGTTCCACGAGAAGACATATTGTTTATGGATATGAATATAAGTGGACTTAATACAACAGATGACTTAGATAGAGTTCGGTTTGCTTTGGAATTGAACATTGATAATGGAATGTTTAACTTAGCAAGGAAAAAGGGAATAGAAAACTATTACTTTGCTTTGCCAGTTAAGTCAAATTCCAATTATCATGTTAATGGAAGCAATTTGATTTTTGGAGAGGATACAGTTGTAGGAAAAGTCGAAAGATTAACAGAAGATTTCTGTGATTCTTCTTATTCGAGAAGAGGAGGCACAGTATTAAATGTTAATCCAAATGCACGTACATCATGTAAAGGATGCAAATTCTGTTACACAGCATACCAAACAGCAAGAGATAAAAAGAAGTTAACAGATAGAAAATCTCTTGAAGACAAGAGAATCATTAGAAAGACTTTTACCAATTAAGAAATTTGGATATTGTATCTCTTTGGAATGCTTTGAAAATAGAGAATATTTTCTGAGGGACAAGAAGAGAAATTTTACCTTGAAAAAAATAATTTCTACACTTGGCATCGCTAAAGAATTAGGGTTCCGTACCAATTTTACTTATATTGTAGGCTTGGAAGATTTGGAAACTATTAGAAAGAATTTTGAAAATATAATTC
This sequence comes from uncultured Clostridia bacterium, assembly GCA_904384245.1. GTDB lineage: Bacteria > Bacillota > Clostridia > TANB77 > CAG-508 > CAG-269. The sequence continues at coordinate 7,624 of CAJFJM010000055.1, read as the reverse complement.
AATATATTAATAGTTTTCCAATTATCAATATTTTCCAAGAGCACAAATATCATAAGGGGATTAGGCATGAAACTGCCAATGATATGGAATATTATTTAAAGGCTAGGAAAATTTTGGAGGAAATATTCATTCAGACAAAAATGAGACCTAGGCCTTGGGAAGATTATCGTTCCTTGTGGTATTTGAAATTTGCAAATGAAGAATTAGATGATATCCGTACACCATAATAATAGTTAAAAAAATCAAACCTAGTATCTTAATTAAGAGCTAGGTTTGATTTTTCATATATATTAAAAATTCTCTATACTTCCATTGAGTTTTAACAAGAATTCATGTATAATTGTTTAAGAAATAGAAAAAGAGCATAACATATAAGAAAATTACACCAATAATAATAAATGGAGGAAAAATCGATGAAAGATTTAAAAATTTTTGCTTGTCAATCTGCAGAAAGATTCGCAGAAGACATATGTAAATATCTACATATACCAATAGGAAAAATGGAAACAATAAAATTCAAAAATGACAACACATTTATCCAAATCAAAGAAACAGTAAGAGAACAAGACGTATACATTATACAAACAACAATGCCACCAGTAAATGAAAGAGTAATGGATTTACTAATTGCAATAGATGCACTAAAAAGAGCATCAGCAAAAAACATAAATGTAGTATTACCATATTACATATATTCACGTTCAGATAAAAAAGACCAACCAAGAGTACCAGTAACAGCAAAACTAATGGCACAACTATTAGAAGTAGCAGGAGCAACAAGAGTTATCACATGTGACTTACACAATCCAGCAATACAAGCATATTTTAATATAAATTGTATTAGACTATCAGCACAAAATCTACTACAAACATATTTTAAGAATAAAAATTTACAAGACATGGTAATTGTTGCAACAGATGCAGGAAGTTCAAAAAAAGCATATAAATATTCAGAATATTTTGGATGCCCAATAGCTTTAATAGATAAAAGAAGAAAAGGAAATGATGACACAGCAATAGCAACATCAGTAATTGGTGAAGTAGAAGGAAAAAGAGCAATAATTTTTGATGATGAAGTAGACACAGCAGGCTCTTTAATAGAAACAGCAAGAATAGTTAATGAATGTGGAGCAAAAGAAATATATGCAGGATGTACACATGGAGTATTATCAGCAGATGCAGTAAAAAGAATAGAAGATTCTCCAATAAAAGAATTAGTCATTACAGATACAATTCCATTATCAGAAAATAAAAAAATAGACAAAATAAAAGTATTGTCAATAGCACCACTATTTGCAGAAGCAATAAAAAGAATAAATGAAGCAAGACCTCTAGGAGAACTATTTAAAATGGAATGGTAATCTCATAAAATATATGTTACAATAATAGAGTTAAAATAATACATAGGAAGGAAGAAGAAAATGGGTTTTTTTGATAAATTAAAACAAGGTCTAAATAAAACCAAAGAATCATTTAATGAAAAAATAAACAATGTATTCAGTAATTTTAGAAAAGTAGATGAAGAATTCTTAGAAGAATTAGAAGAAGCTTTAATAATGGCAGACATCGGTGTAGACACATCTGTAGAAATAATATCTAATCTAAGAGAAAGAATAAAAAAAGAAAAAATAGAAGATGAAGAAGACGTAAAAAATGCATTAAGAGAAGAAATGAAAAAAATATTAGATATGCCAAACAAAGAATTAAAGTTAAACACTAAACCATCTGTAATCTTAGTAGTAGGTGTAAATGGAGTAGGAAAAACAACATCAATAGGAAAAATAGCAAATAGATTAGCAAAAGACGGAAAAAAAGTAGTAGTAGCTGCAGCAGATACTTTCCGTGCAGCAGCTGTTGAACAATTAGAAATATGGGCAAAAAGAGCAGGAGCAGAAGTTGTAAAAAGAGATGAAGGAGTAGACCCTGCATCAGTAGTATTTGATGCAATAAGAAAAACCAAAGAAATAGATGCAGATGTGTTAATTGTAGATACAGCAGGAAGGTTACATAATAAAAAATACTTAATGGATGAACTAAACAAAATTCAAAAAGTAATAAATAAAGAAATGCAAGAAGCAGATAAAGAAGTATTATTAGTAATAGATGGAACAACAGGACAAAATGCTATTTCACAAGTAAAAGCATTTAAAAATGAAGCAGACATTACAGGACTAGTATTAACAAAATTAGATGGAACAGCAAAAGGTGGGGTAGTAGTAGGAATAGTAAAAGAAAATCAAATTCCAGTAAAATTTATAGGAGTCGGAGAACAAATTGATGATATGGAAATATTTAATGCAGAAGATTTTGTAAAAGCTATAATTTAAAATAAATATATAAATAAAAAGAGGATGTAAGGAAGGAATGATTATCAATGGAAGAAAATTTAAAGCAAGAAGAAACTGCCAAAATCCCACAAACCAAAAAGAAGAATAAGCATAGAATGATATTAGTCTTAATATTTATTTTCTTATTTGCAATAGTTACATATGTTTTTCTAAGAGGAAGTTATTTAGAATATAAAGAACTTGGAGAAAGTTATGTGCAAGAATTTTTTACAAATTTAAAATTTCAATATTCAATAATGGCAGTAAATTTTATTTTACTATATTTTATAATATATATGACAAATAGGGGAATAAAAAAAGGATTAAAACAATTTTTTGACAAAGAAAATAAAGAAATACCAAAACTTGTTAATAAATCTGTAGCACTAATAATATCAGCATTAGTAAGTGTATTTATTTCTGAACTTTTATCACAAAAATTACTATTATATGTAAGTAATGCATCATTTGGAAAAACTGACCCAATATTTGGCTTAGACATTGGATACTATATGTTCCAAAAACCATTTATAGAAACAATTTTAACATATCTAGTATGCTTAATAATAGGACTAACCATTTATGTGGCAGCATATTATATAATTTCATTTAATAAATTTTTTAATGGAATAGATAGAGAAACATTAAAAAACAGTCTATTTATAAAAAAGATAACAAGAAATGTTGTAATTATAGCAATAGGAATTGGATTATTAACATTTTTAAATACTCAAAATGTAATGTTTGGAAATATATTAACTATTGATAATTCAGAAACAACTAGATATGACGGTGCAGAAGGAAATATAGAGCTAACAGGAGCAAACTATACAGATACTACAATACAAAGATGGGGATATACAATATTTGCAGTTGTAATAGTAGCATGTATTTGGAAAGCAGTAATATATTTTAGAAGACAAGAAACAAAAAAAATAATAAGAGTTTTAATAATAATTCCAGCATATTTAGTTTTAATGTTTATAGTTATGGTAGGATTTGATTTAATATTTGCAAGTTCAAACAGACTAGACAAAGAAAAGGATAATATAGCAAAAAATATAGAAAGCACAACAAATGCATATAATATAGACATAGAAGAAATAAGTTTAGAAAGTTCAGGAACAATAACAGAAGAAGAAGTAAACAATAACAGAGATGTTATAGACAATATACCAATAATAACAGAAAACATAGTATTAAATACATTAGAACAAAATCAAACAGGAACAGGATATTATTCATATAAAACAGCAAATATTGCAAAATATAATATAAATGGAAAAGACCAATTAGTATATGTATCACCACGAGAAATATTAAATTCAGGAAGAACATATACAAACAAAACATATGAATACACACATGGAATGGGACAAATTTTAACATCAGCAACTACAACAACAGAAAATGGAAATGTAGAATATATACAAAAAGAAGTATCAGGTGAAGATGACAAACTAAACACAAAAGAGCAAAGGATTTATTTTGGATTAAATACAGATGAAATAATTGCAACAAATGCAAAGAATAAACAAGAATATGATTATACTGATGAAAAAGGAAATGAACACACATCAAGTTATGATGGAGAAGCAGGGCTAGACCTAAACTTTATAGATAGATTGATATTAGGAATAACAAAAGGAAATCCTAAATTAGCATTTTCAACAGAAGTAACAAGTGATAGCAAAATTTTATTAAATAGAAATATAATAGAAAGAGCCAAAAAGGCAATGCCATATTTATGGTATGATGAAAATCCTTACACTGTAGTAACAGATGACGGAGATATTGTATGGGTATTAGATGCATACACGGTCTCTAGCAGTTATCCATATTCTCAATATATGAAAGTAGAATATGATGGCAAAAAAGAAAAAATAAATTATATAAGAAATTCAGTAAAAGTCATAATTGATGCATATGATGGAACAATCACATATTATATAACAGACGAAACAGACCCAATAGCAATGGCATATAACAATATGTACCCAGGATTATTTAAAAAAGATATACCAGAAGATATATCAGAACATTTTGTATATCCAGAATACTTATATAAAATTCAAGCAGAATTATTAAAATTATACCATAATGCCAAACCAGATATAATATACAGAGCAGATGACATATGGGATTTTGCAAAATATAATACAACAAAAATTGCAAAATCAACAGGAAGTATATTAAACCCATATTATACAATGGTAAACATGAATGGGGAAGATGAAATAGGTTTAATACAAATATATACACCAAACGGAAAACAAAATTTAATCTCTTATTTAGTAGGAACAACAGATGGAGAAAAAAATAAACTAAAACTATATAAATTTTCTCAAGACAGCAATATAGTTGGACCAATGCAACTAGAACAGCAAATAGAACAAGATGAAGCAATATCAACAGAAATTGAAAGCTTAAACACAACAGGAACAAAAGTAACAAAAGAAATGATAGTTGTACCAATAAAAAACACATTATTATATGTAGAACCAATATACCAAACAATGCTAAATGATCCAAATAATAATATACCATTATTAAAAAGAGTAGTAGTTTCATCAGGAAATAAAGTAGCAATCGGAAATACTTTAGAAGATGCACTAAGCAATTTATTATCAAAATATGCAGTAGATATAGAAGTAGAAAATACAGACAATGTAGAAGGTTTAATAGATTCAATAATAAAAGCAAATAATAATTTAACAGAATCTAGTGAAAACAGCGATTGGGAAATGATAGGAACTGATATTAAAAAATTGCAAGAACTAATAAACTCTTTAGAAAAAATGGTTGAAGAAGAGAAAAAACAAAATGAAGATGAACAAAATAATAATGAAATAGACAATACAATTACTTCAAATGTAATTGGAGATGAAAATAATATATATTCAAATAGTGTTGTAAACAATGTTAATTAGTAAAATAAATAGTCAAAAATACAAAGCGAAAAATATAAATAAAAAATATGAATAAAAAAAACATAAAAATCCATCTTAATAATAGGTGGATTTTTATGTTTTTAAGAAAGAGTAAATATAATTTATTAGAAAAAGCAATATCAGAATTAAATAAAACATTACAAGATGGAAATATACATGAGCTGAGTTATCTTTTAGGTAGCAAAAAAGAAATGATTGTAAGAAACTTAATGGCAGGAATATTTAGAGGTGTAGGAATAGGAATAGGAGTTACAATAATTACAGCAATTTTAATTATATTCTTACAAAAAATAGTCGCACTTAATATTCCAGTAATAGGAGAATATATTTCAGATATTGTAGATATAGTTCAAAAGGGGAGATAATATAATAAAATGATAAAAGTAAAGTAATAAATGATAAAATAATAAATAATATAATAAAGTAAAAGATATAATAATAAAGAATTAAATCATTTATACTAAAACAGAATAAGAAACTCTTAAAAAAGATTAACAAATCATATATAAAAAATTAAATATATAAAAAAGGATATAGTTTATAAAATTATATCCTTTTTTATATATTTAATTTTTTAAGAAACTATAAGTTTATGAAATACTTTTTTACCTTTCTTAATAATAGCATAACCATCTGAAAAATCATCTTGTGATAATTTAGAATTTATATCTGTAATTTTTTTATCATTCAATGTTATACCACCTTGTGAAATTAAAGTTCTAGCTTGACCTTTAGATGGAGCAAGACCTGTTAAAACAAGTGCATCAACAATTGACATTTCAGAAGATGTAATTTCTGTAGAAGGCATATTATCAGTATTTCCATTTCCAGCAAATAATGCATTAGCAGCTTCTTCAGCTTTTTTAGCTTCTTCTTCACCATGTACTAATTTTGTAATTTCATAAGCAGCCACTTTTTTAGCTTCATTTATTCTTTCATCTTTAAAAGAACATAATTCATGAATTTTTTCTGTAGGAATAAAAGTAAGTAAATTTAAAACATTTTCTACACTCTCATCTTCAATATTTCTCCAATATTGATAAAATTCATAAGGAGAAGTTTTTTCTGGGTCTAGCCATAAAGCACCTTTTTCTGTTTTACCCATTTTCTTTCCTTCTTTAGTAGTAAGAAGTTTAAAAGTCAATCCAAAAGAATCATCTTTACCAATTTTTCTAATTAACTCCACACCACCAATAATATTTGACCATTGGTCATTACCACCGATTTCAAGTTTACAACCATATTTATTATACAAATATAAGAAATCATATGATTGCATTAACATATATCCTAATTCAAAAAATGTTAAACCTTTTTCCATTCTTTGCTTATAACATTCAGCAGCAAGCATTCTATTAACGGAAAATAAACTACCAATATCACGCATAAAATCAATATATTTTAAATCTAATAACCAATCAGCATTATTAACAATAATAGCAGCATTTTCTCCTTCAAAACTAACAAATTTTTCAACTTGTTTTTTAATACATTGAACATTATGCTCAATAGTTTCTCTTGTTAACATTTTTCTCATATCAGTTTTACCAGAAGGGTCACCTATAGAAGCAGTACCGCCTCCAACTAAAATAATAGGTTTATGACCACATCTTTGCATATGACTTGCAACCATTAAAGAAACAAAATGACCAACATGAATACTATCAGCAGTTGGATCAATTCCTATATAAAATGGAATAGACTTACCACTAGAAAACAATTCTTTCATTTCTTCTGGGTGTGTCATTTGTTCAATATAACCTCTTTTTTCTAAAACTGTTAAAACATTTTCCATAATCTTCACATTCCTTTTATTTATTTGAGTATAAAGGCCACTCATAAGCCATATTTTTTAAAAATAGCATTAACCAAGATTAATGCCATTTCTATTATTTATACTATTTTCTACTGTAGGATTTATATTGTTACCAATTAAATTATCCAAATTTTGATAATCTAGAAAACGATTTAAATTTTTTACAGAGATACCAGTTTCTCCAGAAATTATTTCTAAATTATCTTGCATACCATTTTCTTTAATATAATTTTTAAAAGTAGAAAACTCTAAATTATCTTTAGCACTACATTTTGGACAAACATATCCATCTGTTACATAAAAACTACCACATCTACTACATTTACGAAATTCCATTTTTTGTTACCTCCGTTTATCTTTTGATAAATTTTTTTGTCATTGTATCATAAATATTGTAAAAATTAAAGAGGTTTTAGTAAATAAATTAAAATAATTGTTACTAGATAATGGTTTTTGATAAAAATAAAAGAGCTTTCCTCAATATGGAGGCTCTTCTCTTAATTAAATGCAAATATTTTTTTCTTCCCTTT
>CAJFJM010000054.1 GCA_904384245.1 uncultured Clostridia bacterium | reverse complement strand
TATATTATACAAACTTTCCTTTAATCTTACAATAACTTTTAAAATACAATTAAAATCTATTTACTTTTACTAGAATAGAATTTACTTTTTTAATTTACTGTAATTTTGAAAATTTAAAAATTTAAAAATAGCAGTTGACGAAAAAGAAAAAAAATGGTATAAATATAAAGTAGTATTTGGCCCCTTGGTCAAGCGGTTAAGACGCCACCCTCTCAAGGTGGAATCATGGGTTCGATTCCCGTAGGGGTCACCACAAAAAGAAATCTATGTATCTAGCTTATATCAAGTAATACATAGATTTTTATTTTATCAAATAATGCAATTTTAATGCAACTGGCTATTTATACTATCAAAATATTCTTCAGCTTTTTTTAGTTCATCTTCCTTAAATTTATTAAAAACAGAAGTATATGTATTTAAAGTTGTTTCAATATCCTTGTGTCCTAATATTTTTTGTAATACAACTGCACTCATTCCAGATTCAATGCATCTAGTTGCAAAAGTGTGCCTTAACATATGAGTGTTTACATCACTAGTTTTTAAATTAACAATTGTATCTTTTCCTTTTTTATTCTTTTTCTTTTTTGGAGAAATCTTAATTTTTATATTTGCATCTTTACAAATCTTTTTGAAATGAGTATTTATAGTAGAGGGATTTATAAAATTGCCGTTATTTTCAAACAAGAAACCTTTAGATGTATAATTAGATAGAATTGGTATTAAAACGTCAAAAAAAGGAATTTGACGTGTTCCTACATATGTTTTTGTAGTCTTGCCAACAATAATTTTATCATTATTATCTTTAGTTAAAGTTCTTTCAATGTTAATCCTTTTGTTTTCAATATCTATATCTTCACCTTTTAAAGCTAAAATTTCTCCAATTCTCATACCTGTATATATAGCAATATAAAGAATATCTTTATATTTATCATCACTTTTTGATAATTCGTCAAGAAAAGCGTTTTGTTCTTCAATAGTTAGTGCTTCAATTTTTTTAGTTTCTTTATCTGATTTTGGTTTTATTATTGCACCTCTAATAGAAAAAGGGTTTAAACTTATTATATTATCTAGCAAAGCAAAATTAAAAGCTTGCCCAATTAAACCATATACTTTTTCTATTATAGAATTAGAGTAGTTTGTAATTTGTGAAAGATTATTATTGATTTCTGAAACAGTAATTTTTTGAATAGGTCTATTTGCAATGTCTAGTTTTGCTATAATGTTTTTAGTGTCTGTATGTCTTTTATATGTTACATCTTTGATTTTATTAGAGTTATAAAGTTGATCTATATATTTATCTATTAATTCTAAAAGTGTGATATTAGAATTTTCAATAAATTTTTTATCTTGCACGTCTGATAAAGCTTTAGTCATCTTTTCTTTAACTTCTTTTCTTGTATTTCCATATACTGATTTACGATTTAATTTACCATCTGCTTTTCGACCTGCAGTAAATTGACCTATCCATTTATTTAATTTTTCACTATAATATATTGTTCCTTCTCCATTACCTCGTTTAGACATAATATCCTCCTATTATTAAAGCAAATTTGTCTTATAAATCCTTATAGTTTCTTATATTTTTATAAAAAATAATTCAAAAAGCTTGCATTTTTTTCAAAATATTGTATAATATATATACAAAGAGTAATTCGTTCGCCGAGTTAATTACGGGTCGATAGTTTATCTATTGGCAGTACACTTTGATGTATGGGATAACGTAATCGGGGGAATTGCTCTTTTATTATGCTGTTAGATGTATAAGCATTGGAAAACAATTAAACCATTCTATAGGTGGATAGAATTTAATGCCATAGCCCATCATTAATCCTTTATAGTTCCAAATATTTGATTTTAACTTTAAAACATATTCCCATTCTTGGTTAGTATTATATTTTATAGCCTGAGCAAAAGAACTACAACAAACATCAGCGAGTTGCAATAAATTTCTTTCTCTATTATCTATAAATTTAATATTATTAATACATTTAATAGCAATATGGTGATATGTCCTTTTATTCATCAATTCAGTTCTTAGATGTTCATTTTTTGTTTTATTGTTTTCGTTTCTTGTACTTATAAAAATATTGCATTTTCCCTTATTATTTGAAACGTAATAAGAAACTCTTTCAATTAAATAACTCATAAAATAAGGATATAAATCTTTAGATTTTAATTTATTTATTTCACAAGTATTAATTGCAACATGAATTATTTTAAAATTTTCTGATATTAAATCATATATTATCTGAATTTTTTTATCATATTTCAATATTTTATTCCAATGCAATTGGTCTTTTCTGTTCATATTCAACGTTTTCTTTATAGAAACTATTTTGTTTGATAATGTTAAATCGTATTCTTTAGGAACTATAATGGCAGTTAATATAAACCATTCACTACCCCTTTTTATTCCTTCATCTCCGGCTTTCATCTATATAAACATTATATTCTTTATCCTTTTTCATTAATATCACTCCATTAAAGCATTTATTTATGCAAATTTTGAACAAATATTTTTATTAAATTAAGATAAGTATTTCTACTTATCCTTAGTATTATTTATTAATTTCCATTTTACCTACATATTTACCTAATATCTTAATAGGTGTAGTTTTATCGTATATTTGTGTTTTGAAAGATGGGTCTGTTGAATCAGGTTCAAGTACAACAACATCTCCTTTTTTTGTAAATCTTTTTAAAGTTGCATCATATCCATTTACAAGAACTACTGCAATTTCTCCATCTTTCACCATATCTTGCTTATGGATTAGTGCAAAAGCACCATTTTTAACTACATTATTCATACTTTCACCGTTTACACGTAAAAAGAAATGTTGTTGTGGATTAACTATTCCCATTAAATCTGGATCAATAGGTAATCTTCCTTCAATACATTCTTCTGCCCAATTAGGTTGTCCTGCACTAATTTGACCATAAACAGGACACATATAGTATTTGTCTTTATTTTTTTTAGAATTGATTTTAGATAATAGTTGGTATAAATAATTTTGAAAATTATAATTTTTTGTTCTATTTATTACATCATTAATGATATTCGTATCTACTTTTTCAATATTATTAGAATCTAATAAATCCAAATAATTAATAGCTTTTAAGAAATGCGTAAAAACAATCTCAAAATTTTGAAAAGATTTATTTGATAAATCATGTATATAACTATAACCTTCTTTTGGATTAATAAAAAAATTAAATATTATCTTTTTCTCATCATTAGTAAATTCTAATTCATCTATAATAGTATTTAAATTTGAATCTTTTACCCCAAAAGTTTTATATAACATTTTATCAAAATCATAATCAGAATATCCACAAATTGTCATTAATTCGTCATATGTTACAATACCGTTTGAATTATCTGCTATTTTTTTTAATATTTCAGGAGATGGAGCATTATCATACATTAATCTAATTAGTTTTGAAAGATAAGCAGAAGTCACCCCTGTTTTTTCCGCCATTTGATTTATTGAACCATATGTATCTTTTATTTTTATTAAAATTTTTGAAAAATTTTCTTTGTCAAATTTCATTGATATATCAACTCCTATCACATATTAAGTATATCACATTTTATTAACTGCAGTCAATATTTTAAAAAAACTTATTGACAAATATTTAAAAATGATATATATTAACAACAGTTAATATTAACAACAGTTAATAAATATAGGAGGTGAATAAAATGGAGTTGAATAGGGAAATGTTTTTAAAACTATTTGATGAAAACTTTAATGCTAGTTATGCTGAGGCTAGTAGACAGCTAGGAGTAGCATCAGCTCAAATTTATAGAATAGTTAATAACGAAAAAACTTCTAATACCGGAGCAAAATTCTTCGGAAAGTTAATTACATATTGTGATACTCATAAATTAAATTTTAGAAGATATATTTTTTTACCAAAACCATTAACTACAGTTAAAGGAAGGAGACAAAAATAAATGAACAATTTAATAGAAATTGACATAGATGAATTAGAGGTATTCAATTACAAACAGCTAGATATGGATACAGCAGACAAATTAAAAGATATAGCCATAGAATTGTCAGCAATAAATAGTAATTTCAAATACAATGTAGGGAAACAGTTAAACAGAGCTCAAGAATTATTGTCAAAACATGGATATGGTTGTTTTGGAGAATGGTTTCAAAGCTATGGTTTAAAAAAAGATAAGGTCTATGACTGGATAAGATATTATAAAGTGTTTGTTGGAAATTCCGACAATCAAAAACAATTAAAAGAATTATCAGATAGTAAAATTTATGAATTGGGTAAATTAAGCCAAGAACAACAAAAAGAAATATTAGAAAATGCAAATTTATCAGAAATGACAACTAAAGAAGTGAAAGAACTAACTAAAAAACTAAAGCAAAAAGAAGCACATACAGAAGAACTACAGAAACAGATACAAGAAAAGGAACTACAAATAAACAAACTCAAAGATGATATGAAGAACATACAAATACCAGAAAAAGAAATTATCGAAAAAGAAGTCATAAAAGAAGTAGTACCAGAAAGTATAAAAAGTCAAGTGGAGTGTTTAGAAAAAGAAAAAGCTGAATTATTTCAGAAATATGAAGAGGCTAAAAGCACAATTGTGAGTATGAACAATATGAAAAAATGTGAAATAGGACAGAAATATTATGATTATGGTTTTGATGAATTGTCATTAGAAATAGCTGATTTCTTGAGAAAAACATCAAAGTATACATATATGAATCAAGAATATTCAGAATTAAATTCTAATAAAAAAACACTAATAAAAAATGGAATTAAAAAAATTGAAAATTGGCTTGTAGATATGAAAAAAGCAATGAACGAAAGCTTAATGATAGGAAATAATATTTATATAGAGGAGGAAAATAAGAATGAATAATAGTTTAGAAAATACAATGCAAGAATTAGCAAAAAGTTTAACTGTAATGAATTATGATTATGTAGATTTTAAAAAGGATACTATGAAAAAATTAAATGAACACGATGAGATATTGCAAAAAAGAGTTTATATAACATCAGGAAAAGCAAGAACTTTACAAGAAAAAGTAAAAGAAAAAGTTAGAAATATTTGTGTCGAAAATAAGTTAGATTATAAGAAAAACAGGTCAAAAATTTTCCCAAGAGTATGGACAAAAATAAAAGCTAAATATGATGTTGCAAATTATAGAGAACTACCAGAAATATTCTGGAATGAAATATTAGAATATTTAAGAGATATGTCAATTAATGTGCAAGATATAGTGGAGGAGGAAAGGTATGCTCAGGTTAATTGAAGGTAAGAAAAATGAAAGAATAAATTATAAAGAAATATATATAAGATTATTTTGTAAAAGTTTAAACGAATATCATGGCACAGAAGATAAAAACAATTTAAAACAAATAGCTTATTATGGAATAAAAGCTGTAAATGAAATTTTAAAAGATGAAATATATGATTACAAAAAATTATCAGAAATGTTTGAAGTAATAGAAGCAATAAAAATAGCAATTTCATTATTAACACCAAATGAATTGATTACAGTTTTTCCAATAGAAAAAAGATATGATGGAGAGAAATATCAAATAAAGGATTATTATTTTACACTAGAAAAATTACAACAAATAGGTATGGACAATATTATTAGAGGTAGGATAGATGAATTATTATGGGATTATCAAAACAAGGATATAATGGATTTTCAACTTAATTCAATAAATATTATAAGTCATTTATATAAATATAAAACAGGAGAAAGTTTAGCAGAAAAATGGGCAAAAGAAAATAATATACAAACATATCAAAGTTATGATAACGATTTGATAAACAAGAAATACATATATGATACCAGAAGCGGAAAAAGAATAAAGTTAAAACCAAAAAAGCCAAGATATTTAAAGATTTTGAAAGGAGGACAAGCAGATGCAAATAAAGAAACCGACTAAAAAATATGAAGAGTTACCAGAAACTATAAGTCCACTTGATTATATGGAATGGAGAGGTGTTGGAAGGGCTGTAGCAGATGCAACATTTCATGCAAAAGGTTTTCCAAGATTAGAAAACACAGGAAATAAATTATTGGCAGATAAAAGAGCAGTATTTATTTATGAGTTGGGGCTAAAAGAAGAAGAAAGGCAAACAATTTTAAAAGAAATAGCAAAACAAATAATTTAATATGAGGAGGTGGAAATTGTGAATATGACTTGTAAAGATAAAAATAGAGTTAGCTCCAAAACACACACAACTAACCCTACTACAATCAAAACAGTTATATAAACGTTTCTTACCTCATTATAACAAAAAAGATTAAGAAAATCAATGTATTGGAGGTAATTTTATGGAAATAAAAGAAATGATAAGAAGAGTATATCAAAAAGGAGGAGTACAAGTAGATGATGATTACATTGAATATAAAATGAAAAGCAAGAAGAGAGTTGAGCAATTTATAAAGATTTACCAACAAGAAGAAATAGATTCTATGAACTATATCCTAGGAAAGGCAGAAAATAATTTAATATTTACTGAAGAAGAAATAGAAATATGTTCTACAATCGATTTGTTTGATAGAAAACTAGTAAATGTTTGCAGAATAATTTATGAAAATAGAAACAATAAAGAAAGATTAAAAAGCTTTATGAAAATTCTTGAAGAAAGTAGGTGTTCAGAATGTATATAGAAAACATATGGCGGAATATTCTTTTGTATATATTTTCCAACAATATTATTAATTTATGGAGCATATAGAGCAGGAGTAGAAGAGGGTAAAAGAAAAGCTTTTAAAAGAAGACAGAGAAAGAATAGGAGAAAAAAATATGTATCTACTAAGGCTAGAGATATGAAAATATCCTTAAACAATAATCATTAAAAATATTAAAGAAGGAGAAGAATATAATGGAAAGAGCTTTTAAAGGAGTATGGATACCAGCTGAAATTTGGTTAAACAATCAATTATCAATTCAAGAAAAAGTAATTTTAACAGAAATAGATAGTTTAGACAATGAAGAAGGTTGTTTTGCAGGAAACAAACATTTTATGGATTTTATGGGACTGAAAGAAAGAAGAACAAAAGAACTAATAAGAGGGCTAATTGATAAAGGATTTATAAATTCACAAATAATATATAAACAAAATAGTAAAGAAATAGAGAAAAGAATATTAAAAATAAATAGACCACCATATCCACAAAAAGTACAAATTAAGAATAGTAGTAAAAACGATGCAGAAAAATGCACTACTCCTAGTGCAGAAAAATGCACCAGGGTGGTGCAGAAAAATTCCAAAGGTGGTGCAGAAAAGTGCCTAGATAATAATACAATTAATAATACAAATAATAATAATGAGCAAAAACAAGTTTTGCTCGACCATTTTAAATTAATTTGGAAAGAATATCCTAACAAAAAAGGTAGAGCAAAAGCTTTAGAATACTATTTTCAATGGATTAAAGGAAGAAAAATATCAGGAATTACCAAAAAATTAACAGATAAACAAATGTATTTTGCTGTTAAAAGATACAAAAAAGAATGTGAAGAGAAGAATATAGAACAGCAATATATAAAGCACGGAAGTACATTCTTTAATAAGGATATATTAGATTATTTAGGAGAAGACGAATATGAATAAATATAAGGAAATAAAGAGAATATTAAATAACGAAGAAGTGGTTCAAAGATATTTAGGTTATCCAGAAAAACATAATTCTACAGGACTTTGGTATAAAAGTCCATTTAGAAAAGAAAAAACAGCTAGTTTTTGTGTATCAAATAATAAAGGAATACATGACTTTGGAGACAATATTCATTATGACATTATAAGTTTTGTTCAGAAATATTTTAATACAACACCATATCAAGCATTAGAAATTATATGCAACGATTTTAATATCAATTATACAAACAATGAATACGAAACTGAAAAAATGATTAAGAGGTTAAAGCAAAAAAAGGAAGAAGAAAGACAGATAAAAGAAAAAATAAATAGATGGTTTAATCAAGAAATACAAAAAATTTGCGATGAAATAAAAATTAATAGGAAATGCTTAGAAATATACAAAGAAAGTGCAAATTTTAAAGTATTAAGTATTTTGTATGATGAACAAGCGAAGTTAGGATATTATTTCGAATTATTATTTAATGCCACTGAAAAAAATAAAGAAAAGTTATATCTAATAAATCACTAGGAGGAAATAAATATGACAGAAGATGAAAAATCTAAAATATTAGGTAAAAAGGTTACACCAGAATTATTTTATAGGCTAGATGATTATCCATATTCTAGCACATCAAAAGATAGAGTACTCTCAGGGATAAGGGAATTAGATTTTGATACAAAAGGATTTGAAATGGGTTGTATTACAATATGGACAGGCTTTACAAATGCAGGAAAAACAACAGTTATGACAATGTTAGCAAAAAAAACGATAAATCAAGGAGAAAGAGTATTTTTCTTTAATGGAGAGCAAACAAAGGAAGATTTTAAGAATAATTTATATATACAATCTTCGGAAAATAAAGAATTAATAAATAAGCAATTTAAAAATAGTTGTATATTCGATACCTTTATAACAAAAGAAAGAGCATATGAACTTGAAAAAATATATGGAAACAAAATATACATATACAATAATGAAGCTCCAAGAGATATAGGTACATTATTGTATGCAATGGAAGAATTAAGAAGAAGCCAAAGGATAAGAGTATTCTTTTTAGACAATTTTATGCAAATAGATATGAAAAATGAAAATATATTTCAAGAACAAGCAGAAACAATGGAAAAATTGAGAACTTTTGCAGTAAATAAAAAAGTTCACATACATTTAGTTGCACACCCAAGAAAAACTGAAAGATTTCAAACTAGATTAACTTTATATGACATAGCAGGAAGTAGCAATATAGTAAATAAAGCCTATAATATAATTTCAATTCTCAGAGTAGATAATATTAAAGAAAAGAAAGATTATGCAAAGTTAGAAGATGAATTATTAAGTGAAGGGTACGACATAAAAGAAACAAATACAGTTTTAGAAATACTTAAAACTAAGGGCGAAAGATGTGGATTAGTAGCATTAAAGTATGACAAAAAATTAAAAACATATAAAGAAGTAGAAAAAATGACAAGCGAATTAAAAGATAAAGCAAAAAACAAAATTAATACAGATGAGGAGGAAGAATTGCCGTGGTAGACAAATTATATCAATTGAAATGGGAATATAATCATACTCTAAACAGATATTATAACGGTTGTAATTACATAGAAGAATATTCTGAAGAAGCGGATAAATATCTGCCAGCAGTTTTAGAACTTTTAGGAAAGTTAAACAATTTGCTAGAGCAAATACAGAAAAAACAATTAATATCAGAAGCGGAGATATTAGGAGGATTTGAATTATGTTAGAGATAAATAAAGAGCAATTATTGAAATTTAATGAATTAAATAGAGTAAGAATATTAAAGATGATAGCTTTAGGAATAATAAAATATCAAATATAAAAATAATTAGAAACAAAAGTTATTTTAGAAATTGAGGAGGTACAAAATGGCAAATAAAGAAGAAAAAAAGACAATAGGAGAAATAATAGATAATTTAATGGAAAATCCAGCAGTAGTAATAAAACAATTAACAAAAATGTGTGAAGAATGTAAAAAAGTAAACGAAGAGTTGCAGATAAAACTAAAAAACAAACAATCAGAAATTGATTTTCTAAAAGGAAAAATAGCAGTTTACGAGAAATTTTTAAATTTGGAGGATTTAAACAATGAGTGATTTAGATGATGAAGAATTAGAAGCTACAAGAAAGTTAAATGGAGTAGCAAAAAAGAGTGATATAGAAAAAGACATAAAAAGATGTGAGCAATTAACAAAACCAGAACATGCAAATTGGATAGGAATATCTAATCAATTAGCTATAGCACATGTAGTAGATAGAATAAAAGAATTAGAAGAAGAAAATAAGAAAGAGATTAAAAGCAAAAATCGATGTAACAAACTGGCAAGAAAAAACAGTATATGAAAGTTTAAAAGAAAGATATATACCAAAACAAAAAGTAAAAAATTTAATAAAAAATGAAACTATAAATATAAGTGGATTTGAATGCATAGCGGTAGAAGATTTAGAAAAATTATTTTAAGGAGAATAAAGAATATGTTTAAAACAAAAAAACAATTAAAAGAAGAAATATCAAGACTAGAAAAAGAAAACAAAAGTATAAATCAAGAAAGATTATCTTTATTAAAGAACAGAACAATAAATTATGAAATGTTAAACATGTTAAAGGCAATAGTATTAAAAACAGGATTAAAAGAAATAGAAATTAGTAGCTATTTATTAAGTGATGCAGAGCTATATAATCTTTATATGGAGCAAAGTTATATAGAAGATGCAAAAACATTAAGACTAATAAAAGATGAAAACATAATCAAAGAAAATCTATTTGATTAAAGGAAGGTGATTAAAATTGTTAGATGGAATTATAGCCATAATAATATTATTTGTTGGGATATTTACAGGAGAAGCAAATTGGCTTATAGCATGTGGAGTTTTTGAAATAGCAAGTATATTGAGTTTTTGGAGGGAGGACAAGCAATGACAAAAGAACAAGAAGTAATAAAATATATAGAAACACGAATTAAAATATGTAACGAAAATGCAGATATATGTGATGATAACGATTTCGACGAAGAAGCTACATACTTAAGAGAAGAAAGTTATATGTTAGAAACAGTCTTAAATATGCTAAACGAAAAAGACAGCGAGATAGAAAGACTTGAACAAACATTAGCAAGAAATATAGCAAGAAATGTTACTTCTAGTATGAAGGAATCAGCAAAGTCTAAAGAGGATTTAGAAATGTTAAACAAAGGTTGGCAAATAGAGCTAGAAAAGAAAGATAAGATAATATATGAAATGATAGGTTCTTTTATAGATTTAGGATTTGGATTTGAATATTGCAACAATGATGACAGATGTATAAACGATTGTGATAAATGCATAAAACAATATTTTGAAAAATTAGCAGAAAGGAAAAGTGAAGAATGATTGAAGTAGGAGAATATGTAAGATTAAAAAATGGATTAATAGGACAATTTTACAACATTGAAGAAGGATATGACGGAAATGTACAAATTAATTTTGAAGAGTTTGGATATGAATATGAAGATATTGGACAATTTTATAATGATATAAAATTGCATTCAAAAATTCTGTCAGAAGTTGTTTGTGTTGGAGATTATGTGAATGGCAAAAAAATACATAAAATAGATAAAGGACAAAATTATTGTTATTTATATTATGGGAATTGTAAGACTTTTGTAGATTATCAAATTAAAACAATACTAACAAAAGAACAGATGGAGGCAAACTGTTATACAGTAGAAAGGAAGGAAGAATGTTAAAAATAAAAGACGATGTAAATTTAAAAGAATTAGAGAAGTTTGGTTTTAAACCCATATACAATAAAGATACTGGAAAAATAGAAGAATACTATAGAATCAGAGGAGATAAAAAAGGAACTACAATAAGTTTTGATGATAATTTTAATAGAAAGCATGAATACAGAAATTTTTGGACTATATTTACTTGGAACAAAAGAATTAGTAATCATGGATATATAAAACTAACGGATGATGATTATGAAATATTATACGACCTAATCCAAGCACGGATTAGTAGAAAAGTGTTAAAAATGAGTAGAAATTAACAAACTTAAGCACAAAAACTAGTACAAGTTTATTAAAAAAACATAAAAATAGAACAAAAATAAGGAAGTTAGAAAATGATTAACAATCTAAAAGACATAGAAGAAATATTAAAAGACTTAGAAGAGATAACGGCAGAGGAATTAGAAGAAACTATTAAGAAAGTAGAGGAAGAAAGATGAGAGA
>CAJFJM010000053.1 GCA_904384245.1 uncultured Clostridia bacterium | reverse complement strand
GGGGACGGACCTCAAAAAAAGGAACAGCGTCCCCTATTCCCTTTTTTGAGGTCCGTCCCCATTTTCCCTAAAAGGAGGGATTTTAAGGACCGTCCCTTGTTCCCTGTTCTCTATTCCTCTTTTCTTTTCTCTTTTTTTATTTTAATTTTAAATACCCCAATTCTTCCCAAGCATTATAAGCCAAATTTATCCTAAATAATACTTTAGGTTTTGCTCCTGCTCTGTTCTTATCTACCACACATGCATAATATCTTACATTTGGGTCTTCATATTTTTCTAAATCATAGAATTTTGTATCTACTTCTTCCAAAGAATATTCGTATTTGTCCAATGCTCCTTTATCTATTTGTTTTAACAAACATAATGTGTCTAATACTTCTTTTACTGTTCTACTTACTGCTAAGTCATTTATACTTAAATTTATTGGCTCTGTTGTATTTTCCATAAGTTGCAAAGTTGAAAAAATAAATATTCCAAAATTTTGTGCTATATTCGATAATATAGTAGCTGTCCTTTTTATTTCTTCTCCATTTCCAATATTTGCTGTATCCGTCTTTAGTGTATCATAAAATACATATTCAATTTTTTCTTTATAATAATAATTCATTATTACTTTTTGTAATTCATCATTTGTATGGTCAGTTATATTTATAAAATAAATTGAATTTTTTAGTTCTTTTTCTACCCAATTTGTTACTTCTATTATCTTATTAAATTCTGATGATATTTTTGTCAATCTTTTTACAAAATCTTTTCTTTTTTCTCCTTCTTCTGGTAATATAAATCCATTTTCATCAAGTTTTGCATCTTTTGGATTGTCTGGTCTGAACTTAAATTCTAATAATTCAGTTTCGCTTTTTCTAATATTATGACCATGAATTTTTTGTATTTCTACATTATTTAAAATTGTTGTTATTAAACATAATTTCATTTTTTCTTCTGACATTTCATTTGAAATTACTAATACTTTCTTTTTATGTACTAATGCTACAAAAGTGGCTAAATTTATAGTGAATCTACTTTTACCTGCATTTGAAGGCATTGCAAATGACATTGTTTCTCCTTTTCTTATTCCTTTAAAAACTTCAGATAAAATAGGAAATGGTAATCTTAATCCATTTGCTAAGTTGTTTTCGTCACTTTCTAAAAATTCTGTTAAATAATCATTTAAAACTGCTTGTTTAAATTTTTGTGTTACACTTACTTGCTCAATTGCATTTTTAACTTCATCAATTGACATTTTATCGTATAAGTCATATTCGATAATTTCTGCTATTTTTTCTTGTATATCTACAACAGGTTCCTCTAAAAAATTTCTTCTTAATATAAATAACTTATATATTTCTGTATATACTTTTTCAACATTATATTTTCTTATTCTTACCTTTTCCTTTAATTTTTGCTTTAAGTCATAAACATCTAATGAATCTCTAGAAAAATTAAATCCCTTTTTTGCAATTTCTGGTGTGTATGCTGCTCCTTCTGTATATATTATACTTTTATATATATTTAATAAATCTTCATCTTGAAAAAAGCAATCTTGATATAATATATAATATTTTGTTATCAGTTTTGGATTATTTAATAATATTCCTATATATATTTCTTCTAGTTCATGGTTTTCTAATTTTTTTGGATATATCGTTTTTATATTTTCTTCTTCATCTTGTGCTTCTAATATTTCATCATCTTCATCATATTCGTCATATTCTTGATTTATTTGATTGTTAAAATTATTTATACTTTCTAATGCATCTATATAATTCCCATTTCTTATTAAACCTCTTATTTCTTGAATTTTTTTTGGATTTTTTCCTTGTTTTTCCATTTTATCTAAAATTTGATATAATCTTTCTACTTGACTTTCTTCCATATTCTTTTCTCCTTTTTATTATTCATTTTTTATTTTATAGAAATTTTATTCAAAATCTTTTAAATAATCTATATATTCTTCTAGACATATATTATGTTCTTTTATGTATGTTGCATTTTCTATACCTACATATCTATAATGCCATGGTTCATAATTTATCATTGTTATATCTTTTTTTTCTGTAGGATATCTTAATATAAATCCATATTTATATGAATTTTCCATTAGCCATTGTTGTTCTTTTGTTTGTTCTTGTTTTTCATCTAATATTTGATATTTACTTGAAACTATATCTACTGCCAATCCCGTTTGATGTTCTCCAGTTCCTGGTATTGCAACCCAATATGATGCTAAGTCTTCTGCTGTTTCTTTATCATATCCATCCCAGATATATTCGTTTACTTTATTTTTATATAATCTTTCTTGTTTTTGCTGTGTCCTATAACTTGAACATATTACTGGATTTAATCCTTGGTTTCTTGCATCAGATAACATATTTGTAAGTTGCTCTGCTATTCTTTCATCTACAGAATGACTATATTCTATTTTTTTTAAATTTACTGTATAATTTTGTGGAATACTGTTATTTTTATTTACTAATATTAAATTCCAATCAGTTGTTTTAACTTCTGCTAGAGTTTCTGGTTTTGTTTCTAAATTTGAATTTCCATTAGATTCTGAATTAGATGTTTCTGTATTTTCAAGATTTTGCATATTTTCTTCATTTTTTGTACTTTCTGCATTTATATTACTTTCTGAATTGTTCATATCTGTTACATTATCAAAAACTACTGCTATAGATGTTTTATTTAAAAGTATGTCACTCCAATATATTGTAATTATTATTAACATAACTACCAATATTGTACTTAAATAATATGTTTTTCTGTCTATAATCTTTTTTGTATTTTTTCTTTTTCTCATTTTTTTATCCTTTATTTTAATTTTCTATACATAGTTTAACATACTTTTTATTTAAATTCTATATTATTTTTATTTTTTACAAAAAATGTCACTTTTAATGTTCAAATCACAACTTTATTTTTGTAGAAAAACCAGTCCAAAGAATTTATAATATAAATTTAAAAGAAGCGGTTTTCTCTTATTTCCGCTTCTAGCATATCTACTATTTTGTTTCTATTCTGTTCTTAAAGCCTCCACAGGATCTTTTTTACTTGCCATTTTTGCTGGTATTAAACCTGCAATTATTGTTAATATCATACTAATAACAACTAATATAATCCCTGCTACAGCTGGTAAAGAAACATTAACAGCTACACCTGTTAGTTTATATATTAAACTATTTATTGGTATTGTTAATAAAACAGTAACACCAATTCCAATTAAACCTGAAATCAATCCTATTATAAATGTTTCTGCATTAAATACTCTTGAAATATCCTTTTTAGAAGCTCCAATTGCTCTTAAAATTCCTATTTCTTTAGTTCTTTCAAGTACAGATATATATGTTATAATACCAATCATAATTGAAGAAACAATTAGTGATATTGCAACAAATGCAATTAGTACATAACTTATTGTATTTATAATATTACTTACAGATTTCATCATTACACCAACTAAATCTGTGTAATTTATTACATTTTCTTCTTTGCCTTCATCTCTTTGTTTTTGATTATAACTTTCTATTGCTGATGATATTTTATCTTTTGCATCAAAATCCTTTGGATAAATATTTATTGATGATGGACTATCTAAATCTATTGCTCCTAATTTTTGCAAATTATTTTCATATGTTGCATTTCTATTTTCACTATAAGCTTCCATTAGTTCTAACATTTCTTCTCTACTTAAATTAGCTAATGCCATTTGTTGTTCTTGTGTTAAATTATTAGAATTAAATTCGCTTATTTCTCCTTCTTTTGGAAATTCCATTCCTGTAAAAATATTTATGTTTGGATTTTCTTTTTGCTCTTTTACTATTTCTGATTCATTTGATTTATTTATTACATATTCTTTTAACTCTTTAGTATATCCTATTCCTCCATTCATTCCAGTTGCCACACTTTGTTCATTTTGTTTTATTATTCCTACTACTTTTATACTTTCTGCATTTTGCAATTTTTCTTTCATATATTCTTCATCTTCACTTTTATCAATCCATACATTATTTTGTTTTTGATAATAATCTGAATTTAATATAAGTTTAAAAGATAAATTTAATAATTCATCATAAGTATATGAAGTTTGCTCTTCTTCTTGAATTTCTTCTCCATTTTGTACTGCTTTCCATTTTTCTTCTAGTTCTTTTTGATCTTTTAATCCTAATGAATATAATGTGTAATCACTTATCTCATTATCATCATTTACAATTAAAACAACCTCATTATATGCTTTTGGCCATGTTCCTGCAATTACATCATATTGTGAATGTAAAAGTTCTTCATTATCTAACATTTCTTGCCATACATCAGTATTTGACATACTCATTGAACTAGTTCCAAACATATTACTTAAAGAAGAATTTTGCTGTGCTTCTATCATATCTCCCATCCCAAGTGCATTCATTACAGTACTTGGATTAACTTTTACTACACCATTTGTTGTATCTTCTTTATATAAATTTAAGTTTAAATTATAATTATATTGAATTGCATTACTATAATTTTTTATATCATTTTCTGTTGTTTCTATATATTGTTTTAATTCCTTTAAATTATTGCTTTCCATTTTGCTTGATAATGTAGAAATCATTTCATTCATTATATCTGTTGAATATATTTTTCCGTCTTCATGATTTTCTGAAGATTCTGAACTTTCTCCCATAAGATTTTGAATCATACTTGACATATCTACAGTTGATTCTTGTATTGTTATTGGATATGATGAAAGTGTTTCTTCTTCTACTTTATTTATATAATTTTGTACTCCATTTGATATAGAAAGTATTAAAGCAATTCCTATTATTCCAATACTTCCTGCAAATGATGTTAATATTGTTCTTCCTTTTTTTGTCATTAAATTATTTAAGCTTAATCTAAATGCTGTAAAAAATTTCATTGAAGTTCTTCTTTTTATTTCGTCAGTCTGAGGATTTATTTCTTGCTCATATGAATTAGAATCATCTGTTATAACTCCATCTAGTATTCTTATAATTCTACTTGAATACTTTTCTGCTAATTCTGGGTTATGTGTTACCATTATTATTAGCTTATTTTTTGATATTTCTTTTAATATTTCCATTATTTGCACACTTGTTTTTGTGTCTAGTGCACCTGTTGGTTCATCAGCCAAAATTATATCTGGATTATTTACAAGAGCTCTTGCTATTGCAACTCTTTGCATTTGTCCTCCTGATAGTTGATTTGGCTTTTTGTGTATTTGTTCTTTTAAACCTACATCTTCTAAGGCTTTTATTGCTCTTTCTCTACGTTCTTTTTTAGAAACTCCTGATATTGTTAATGCAAGTTCTACATTTGATAATATTGTTTGATGTGGTATTAAATTATAACTTTGAAATACAAAACCTATTGAATAGTTACGATATGCATCCCAATCTTTGTCTTTGAACTGTTTTGTGGACTTTCCATTTATTATTAAATCTCCAGATGTGTATCTATCTAATCCTCCTATAATATTTAAAAGTGTTGTTTTTCCACATCCACTTTGACCTAATATTGATACAAATTCACTTTTTCTAAAATTTATGGAGATTCCTTTTAATGCATGGACTGTTGAATCTCCTGATATGTAATCTTTTGTGATATTTTTTAGCTGTAACATTTTTTCCTCCCTCTATTTACATTTTATCTAGTAAGCTATATATAATTTTATAGTTTTTATATTATTTTATTACATCCTTTTTATATTAAATTTTTGTTATATAATAAAAAATAGTAATAATTTTTTATAATTACAATTTTTATTATATACCAAAATATTTAATTTATAATATTAAAATATTTCGTTTTTATTGTATAATAATAATTCTAAAATATAAGTTAATTTTTATATAACATTTCTTACATAACAAAAATTTAATTTTCCATTTAAAAATAAAATAGCCATATATATTAAATATGACTATCTAAAATAAATCAAGTATTTTCATGAAAAATTCACAATTATTTTTCCAAATTATTTTTCACATGTTGGAAATTTATCTGTTCCTAAATACCATCTGTTCCAGTTTTCTTTATCTAGAATATTTTGGTTTAGTATATCAACAAATTCTTGAGTTTTTATTTCTTCTATTGTTTTAACCTCTACATTTCCAGTATATGAACCTGCTCCAAGTATATCTATATTTTCATTTTTAACAATATATGAATTATTTATTATATTATCCAAAATTCTTGCATTTCCTATAATATTCCCTTTATATACTGCTTTTCCTGTTATATTTCCAGTATTATAGCAATTATTTATTTCTATACTTGAATTTTCGTAGTAATTTAGTCCAATCAATCCTCCTGCTCCTGAATAGGATATTCCTGATTCATCAAAGTTTATTTCTCCAGTATTATATGTATTTGATATATATATTTTACCCATAGCAGTAGAATAACCAATAATACCACCTATTGCATAGCCACTTCCAGTTATTTTTCCATGGTTACTACAATTTATTATAACTATATCTCCAGCATTAAAAGAAATAATTCCTGCATATCTACCATTATTTTCATAATCAAATTTACCAACATTTATAAAATTATGGCAATTATTTATTATTATATTTCCGCTAGCTTCATTTACTAAACCACGTCTATTTTTAAATTGTGAATATAATTTTATATTTTTTATTTCAGCATTAGATATATATCCAAAAAATCCATTTTTATATAAATTATTTATACTATTATTTTCTCCGTCAAAATTCCCCTTAAAATAAAAATAATTATAATTTTCCACTCTTCCTATTGGCTTAAACCCACTTCCCGTTGTCATTTCATTCATTAGTATATTTCCATCTTCTGCATTTCCATTTATATCTCCAAAATCTGTTCTTTCGCTATCTGCATATGAATATTTTGATTTAAAATTTAAACTTCTTTTTAATACTACATATTCTCCATCAAAACCTTTTGCATCTTCTATTTTAACTGCTTTTCCATCTTTTAATTCTATTCCTTCTCCATTTACTAGATTTGAAAATACTACTAAATCTTCTATACACCAGATTTCATATGGATGTTCTATGCTTCCATCTACTGTATTTCCATTTTGGTCTTTTGTTATATCTCCTGGGTTTTTATCTTCTATAAATTCTTCTGCATTTCCTATATTTCCATTTTTATCTATTGCATAATATCTATTGCTATCTGTAAATAAAACTTCAAATTCTTCTCCAACATCTGATACTTCTGTTTTTCCTTCTCCCGTCTCATTATTTAATTTATTTTGCAAATTCTCTTTTTTTATATTTCCTCTTGAATCTTGTGCCATTGCTCCTGCTGTTGCTCTTTCTAATATTTCTTTTTCGTTTGCAATTTCTGTTTGTTTCTTTGCCTCTTCTGTATTATTTATTAAACCATTTTTTCCTGTTAGTCCTGCTATTGTTATTCCTGCTAATATTAGTAATATTATTATTGTAATTGATAGTGCAAGTAAAGTTATACCATTTTCTTCTTTTGAATTCCTTCTATTCATTATTTCATCTTCCTTTCATTTTTCTTTAAGTATGTTACTTAAAGAAAATGAAAGTTTTATTAAAATATGAGAATGTAGCTGTATTATTTACTTTTTAGACAAAATTTTAATAAAAATATTAAATAAATTGTGTATATAAAATTTTTTGTTTTTACTTGCTTTTTATTAACTTTATTGCTAAAATACTTTTAAGAAAAAATCTTTAAGTAACATACTTAAAGATTTTACAATTCAAATTTCTTTCATTAAATTCGATTTTTACTAAAAAAATTGTGATTTCATATATATCTTTTTTAAAATCTAAATTTTTAAATTCCATCCCTAAACCTATTTTTATAAAAATTTTAATAACAATCTATAATTTTTATTTTTTACTATAGTTTCTCCAAATATTTTTTCTTAAGTTTATATGAAGAATGTACATATCTATTAAGTGTAACATTTACATCTGAGTGTCCTAATATTTCACTTAATGATTTTATGTCCATCCCAACATTTATACATTCAGTTGCAAAAGTATGTCTTAAAACATGAAATTTATATGGCTTTATTTTACAATCTTTTAAAGTCCTTTTAAAATCATATCTATAATTTCTTGGTTCTATAAATTTATCTTTGCTACCGTGTTAATAGGTAATCTTCTTCAGTGTATTTACTCTTTAATTCTTTTAAAATCACATATAATTTATTTGAAATTGGTATACTTCTAATAGAATTTTTGGTTTTTGGTGTATCTATTATAATTTTAGTTTTGTCTCCTTCTTTTTCGTAACTCCTCTGCAATGTATTTTTTACATATATTTCTCTTTTATCTAAATCTATATCTTTCCATTTCATCGCACAGATTTCTCCGATTCTTAATCCTGTATATAAGCATATTACAATTCCCATATTTCTTAATTTATCATGTGCAAGACAATATTTTTCTAATTTATTTTTTTCTCTATTACTTAATACTTTTATGTTTTCTATATTTAATTTTGGCATTTTTATTTCTTCTACATTTATATTGCATTTATATTTTTTTGTAGCAAATTTTAATATTGATTTTAAAACTATAAATATGTCTCTTACAGTTTTTGATGATAAATTTTCTACTGAATCTCTAATAAATTGATTATAATTATATTCTTCTAATTTTTTTATTGATATCTTTCCAAGTTCTGGTGTTAAATATTTGTTTATTAAATATCTATAATTTGCATAGGTTGACTGTTTTATCTCGTTTTCTTTTTGTGCAAGCCATTCTTCAGCAATATCATTAAATTTTATTCTATAATTTTGTACATTTACTTTTATCTTTTCTAATATTTTCATTCTTTCCTCTCCCTCTTTAGTAAAAATTAAAGACATCTCTTAAGTCCCCTATAGGTAATTTAAAAGACGTCCTAATTTTTAATTATATGAAAGTCTTAGTATTCTGTCAATACATTTTTCATATTATTCGTATTTATTTACTATAATATTTTAGATAAATTCTATTTGTATTGGGAAAGTATTACTAATATTATCATTTTTATTAAAATTTATATGTATTTTTGCACTATATAACTAAGTTAATTCATCTAAACTTGTATCAAATGGTATTTCCACAATTGGTCTAATATTTCCGTATGCATTTATTCCAGAGGAAGATACTGCTGGATATTTACAATAACAAAGATTTACCAAACCATTATCAATTTTTCCTTTACTCACTCCAGCAATATCATATGCTACTTTATCTTTTAATATTTCTACACTTTTGTTTGCAATAAAATACTCATATTCTTTATTTTCACCAAGTATTACATCTAAATTTGTTAAACTATTTGTATAAGTTACATTTAACCAATTTGTTCCTTCATAATTATATATAATATTATTAGAATCATCAAAACCATAATAATACTTATCACAAAAGAAAGTAGTTTTTCCTCTAGTCCAATAAGAAGCTTCGGCTGGAGCTGTTTTACTAGGCCAATATGAATTTATTTTCTTATTTTCAAAATCCTCAGTTCCGACTATTAAAAATATACTCATTAAATGTAAGTTCCATAAAACCTGTTGTCTTATTTATATCATCTATTGTTATACTCCTAGCTGTTAAACTATCTTTTCCATATATTGAACATATTTCATTTAATAGTTCTTCATGATTAAGCCATGTAGAACTGTTTCCAATATATTGATATTTGTTTTCTATTGGTTTCTTTGTTGTTATCAAAATATTTCCATCTTCATCTTTTCCAAAAATAATCCAACTATTATCTTCTGATAGATTTTCATCTGGGTTATATTCTATTTCTTCACCTATACTATTTTCATCATATATAAGACCTATCATAATTTCTTCTAATCTTTCAATATTTCCATCAATATCAACTTTGTAAAATCTATTAGTATCATTAAATTTAACATACTTATCTTGTTGATATTCCATTACTTTTGTTTTTCCTTCTCCTGTTTCTTTATCTAAATAACTTTGCAAATTTTCTTGTTCTATATTTCCTCTTGAATCACTTGCCATTGCTCCGTACTGTTGATCTTTCTAATATTTCTTTTTCATTTGATATTTCAGATTCTTCTTTTGCTTTTCCGTGCATTTTGTATTAAACCATTTTCTCCTGTTAGTCCCGCTATTGTTATCCCTGCTAATATTATTAGTATTATTACTGTAATTATAAGTGCTAGTATTGTTATTCCATTTTCTTTTCTCAATTTATTGGTTATTTTCATTTTCTTCAATCCTTTCTTTTGTTTTTCTTTAAGTAGGATACTTAAAGAAAAATCAAAATTAGAATTTTGCTTTAAATTCTTAGTATTTCTTGAATTTCTTTTAAAATATTATTCAAAAAATTCTGCTAATAATATTACTAATTTTATCGTTACTAGATAATGGTTTTTGATAAAAATAAAAGAGCTTTCCTCAATATGGAGGCTCTTCTCTTAATTAAATGCAAATATTTTTTTCTTCCCTTTAAAT
>CAJFJM010000052.1 GCA_904384245.1 uncultured Clostridia bacterium | reverse complement strand
ACATGGTGTACATTTTCCGCAACTTTCACTTACAGTAAATTCTAAGTAGAATTTTGCAAGTGATACCATACATTTTGTGTCATCCATTACAATTAGTCCACCTGATCCCATCATTGATCCTATTTGTTTTAGTGATTCATAGTCTATTGGCGTGTCTAGATGTTCTTTTGGTATACATCCTCCTGAAGGACCTCCTGTTTGTGCTGCTTTAAAGTCTCTTCCATTTGGAATTCCTCCTCCAATGTCATAAACTATTTCTCTTAGTGTTGTTCCCATTGGTACTTCTACTAGTCCTATGTTATTTACGTTTCCTCCTAGTGCAAATACTTTCGTTCCCTTTGAATTTTCTGTTCCTATTGATGAATACCATTCTGGTCCTCTTAATATTATTTGTGCAATATTTGCATATGTTTCAACATTATTTATTAGTGTTGGTTTTCCCCATAAACCACTTTGTGCTGGATATGGTGGTTTTACTCTTGGCTGACCTCTTTTTCCTTCTATTGATTCAAGTAGTGCTGTTTCCTCTCCACATACAAATGCTCCTGCTCCGAGTCTTATCTCTATGTCAAAGTTAAATCCTGTTCCAAATATATTCTTTCCAAGTATTCCATATTTTCTTGCTTGTTCTATTGCAATTTTAAGTCTATGTACTGCAATTGGATATTCTGCTCTTACATATATAAATCCTTTATCTGCTCCTATTGAATACCCTGCAATTGCCATTGCTTCTAATACAGAATGTGGGTCACCTTCTAATATACTTCTATCCATAAAAGCTCCGGGATCTCCTTCATCTGCATTACATACAACATATTTTTGTTTTCCTTCAGATTGTTTAGTAAGTTCCCACTTCTTTCCTGTTGGGAAACCTGCTCCTCCCCTACCACGAAGTCCAGATTTTTTTATTATATCTATAACTTCGTCTTGTGTATATTCTCTTAAAACTCTTTCTAATGCTTCATATCCATTAAATGCTATATATTCATCTATATCTTCTGGATTTATAACACCACAATTCTTTAAAGCAATTCTTTTTTGTTTTTTATAAAAGTTTAACTCATCTAAGCTATTAACTATTTTTCCATCTATATCTTTGCAAAGTAATCTCTCAACTCTTTTACCTTCTACAATATGAGTTTGAATAATCTCTTCACAATCCTCAGGAGTAACCATAGCATAAAAAGTATCTTCTGGTCTTATAATAACAATAGGTCCTTTTGCACAAAGACCAAAACATCCAGTCATAATTACTCTTACATTATCAATATTTTTTTCTTTTAAAATTTTTCTAAAATTCTCTAAAATTTGAGGAGACTTAGAAGAAGTGCAACCTGTTCCATGACATACTAAAATATGTTTTTCTCTTGTGCATACTTTAGTATTAACCCTTAAATCAAGTTCCTTTCTTTTTTCTTCTCTTATTTTATGAAGTTCTTGCAATGTTATCATAAATTTTTCTCCCTTCCGGACATTGGTCTTCCCCTCCTTCGGACGTTAGGGACACTCCATTTTGTCCGAGCTTTAATTTTTTGTTTGAGAACGTTAGGGATACTCCAAATCGTTCTCAAATTCCTTGAAACTATTGAAATAACTAACAATTTATAAATTCTAAAAAATCATTTTTTTACACTTTTTAGATTGATTATTTTTAATTTTTGTATATTTAGTATATTTATTAGTAAAGCAATTAAATTAATATTTAATAGTTTTGTTCTAATTTTTTTATTTGTAATTTTTTATTATTCTTTTATTTATCATTTTCTATTTTTTCTGTTCTTCTTTTAATAGTTCATCTAATACTTGGTCAAGCTTTTGTACTGTAGCTTTTCCATGTACTTCACCATTTACAGTAAATACTGGAGCTAATCCACATGCTCCAACACATCTTGTTTCGTCTATTGAGAATAATCCATCTTTAGTTGTTTGACCTGGTTCTATTTTTAGCCTGTCTGTTAATCTATCCATTATTTTTTTAGAACCTTTTACAAAACAAGCTGTTCCAAGACAAACTGAAATTGTATGTTTCCCTTTTGGTTCTAATGTGAATCTAGAATAAAATGTGATTACTCCATAGATTTCTGCCATTGGTATTTTTAAATATTCTGATAATTCTTTTTGTGCTTCTAAAGGTATAAAACCAAATTTTTCTTGTACTTCTTCTAACATTGATATTAGATTGTCTTTTTCTTGTTTGTATGTTTTTTCAAGTTCTTTTACAAAGTCTATAATTTTTTGTGTACAACAATTATTTTCCGTATTTTCTTGCAATTCAAATACCTCCTTACTTATCTCTGTTTTAATTTATATTCAAAGATTATTTGTATTATATCAAAGTAATATTTTTTTATCTATACTTTTTGCGAAAAATGTCGAAATAAAATTGTGAATTTTAATATAAAATATATTGACATTATAGAACAGATGTTTTATAATGTTGGCAATTAAAAAGGATGTGAATTTATGAGTGAAGATGCTGGAAATGGAATAATTAATAAAAATGTTAGTATGATAAATTATCAAGTAGAAGATATTAAAAATTTGATATATACAGTACGAGGAAAACAGGTCATGTTAGATAGTGATGTGGCTATGTTATATCATTATGAAACTAAAAATATAAATAAAGCTATGAAAAGAAATATTAATAGATTTCCAGAAGATTTTTGTTTTCAATTAACAGAAAAAGAAGTAGAAAATTTGAGGTTCCAAATTGGAACCTCAAGTTTAAACAAAGAAACTTATGGTGGGAGAAGGTATTTACCGTATGTTTATACAGAACAAGGAATATCTATGTTAGCCGGAGTTTTAAAGAATGAAATAGCAATACAAGTTAGTATTAGTATTATAAGAGCTTTTATAGAAATGAGAAGATTTATATCATTAAATGGACAAATTTTTCAAGAGATAAGTGATATTAAAGGACAATTGTTAGAACATGATAAGAAGTTTGACGAGGTATTCGATGAATTGCAAAGAAAACAAGAAACAGAATTTAAACAAAGCATATTTTTTGATGGACAAATCTTTGATGCATATAGTTTAATTATAGATATTATAAGGCAAGCAAGGCAAAAAATCTTAATTATAGATAATTACATAGATGATAGTATTTTGAAAATGCTGTCAAAGAAAAATAAAAATGTAGAAGTAGTAATATTTACAACACAGAATAGTAATATAAGAAAATTGGATATTCAAAAGTTTAATAAGCAATATCCGGTATTAAAATTAGCATATACCAATAAATTTCATGATAGATTTATTGTAATAGATAACAAAGAACTGTATCATATAGGAGCTTCTTTAAAAGATTTAGGTAAGAAATGTTTTGCTATTTCGAAAATTGAAGATGATGAGTATGTAAATAGAATAAGCAATTATACTTGAAAAATCGCCAAAATCATGTTAATATATAAACGTCTTTTTTAAAAATCCTGTTCTAATTTAAGAGCAGTTTATATAAATATCAACTTGTTAACTTATTTTTAGAAAGCCGATTGGCAAGGAGGAAAAAATGGAAAAAGGTCCATTAAAAAATTTAGAAATAGGACAAGAAGTAGAGTTAGGCATCATCAAACCAATAACGTTTAGGAAAACAACAAATCTTTCAAAAGCAAAAGCTACAGAGTTTTTTGGACTAGATTATAATAGTGCTAAAACATGTATTAAGGTAATATATGATAATCAGTCTGTTTTGACAGATATTAAGATAATGCCTATTTTCAAAGGAAATCGGATATGGATGCTGACAAGAGTCAGAAATACAAATAATGAATTTTATCTTAATGATTTGTTGGTAAAAGAGCGTAATGTATGCTATTTATTAAATTCTATTTCTATAAATGTAGATGATGTAGAGCAAATTGACTTGAAAGAATATAGAGAGTTTGTTCTTTATGCAATTCAAAAATTAAGTGCCTTAAAATAGTTATATTAAAAATATGATAATGGCTTACTAAAAAAGAACACAGCTGTGTTCTTTTTAGTATTTAAATTTTAATCTTACTTAGGTTCATACTTCTCAAACCACTTCATTTTTACTTGACAAAGATATGCCATAATAAAAGGCTCAGTCATAAGCTGACCAAACCTTTTCCCTTAAATTATTTTATGATTCAATATATTTCTTCAAAAACTTACCAGTATAACTTCTATCATTCTTACAAATTTGTTCTGGAGTTCCTACAGCTACTATTTCTCCTCCTGCATCTCCGCCTTCTGGTCCTAAATCTACTATATAGTCACATGTTTTAATTAGGTCTAAATTATGTTCTATTACTATAATACTATTTCCAGCATCTACTAATCTTTGTAAGATTCCAATAAGTTTATGAACATCTGCAATGTGCAAACCTGTTGTTGGTTCATCTAATATATATAGTGTTTTTCCTGTTGCTCTTTTTGAAAGTTCTGTTGCAAGTTTTACTCTTTGTGCCTCTCCTCCAGATAATGTTGTTGATGGTTGTCCTAGTTTTATGTATCCTAGTCCTACATCATAAAGTGTTTGGATTTTTTGCTTTACTTTTGGTATTTTGTCAAAAAATTCTAGTGCTTCTTCTACTGTCATATCTAATACATCTGCTATATTTTTTCCTTTATATTTTACTTCTAGTGTTTCATGATTATATCTTTTTCCTTTACATACCTCACAAGGTACATATATATCTGGTAGAAAGTGCATTTCTATTTTGTGAACACCATCTCCATTACAGCTTTCACATCTTCCACCTGGCACATTAAAACTAAATCTTCCTTTTGCATATCCTCTAAGTTTTGCTTCATTTGTTCCTGCAAATATATCTCTGATTAAATCAAATACTCCTGTATATGTTGCTGGATTAGAACGTGGTGTTCTTCCTATTGGTGATTGGTCGATGTTTATGATTTTGTCTATTTGGTCTAAACCTTTTACTCCTTTACATTTTCCTGGTTTTTCGTTTGAGCCATTTAATTCTTTTGCAACAGTTTTATATAGAACTTCATTTATAAGTGTTGATTTTCCTGAGCCTGATACTCCTGTGACACATGTAAATACTCCTAGTGGAAATTTTACACTTATATTTTTTAAGTTATTTTCTGTTGCTCCTTGTACTTCTATTACTTTATTTTTGTATGTTCTTCTTCTCTTTTTAGGTACTTCTATTTGTTTTCTTCCACTTAAATATTGGCCTGTTATAGAGTCTTTTACTTGTTTAATCTCTTCTGCTGTTCCTTGTGCCATTACTTTTCCACCATGTTCTCCTGCACCTGGTCCTATGTCTATGATTTGATCTGCTGCATACATTGTGTCTTCATCATGTTCTACTACAATTAGAGTATTTCCTAAATCTCTTAGTTTTTTTAATGTTGCTAGTAATTTATCATTGTCCCTTTGATGTAAACCAATACTTGGCTCATCTAATATATATAAGACTCCTGTTAGCCCTGAACCAATCTGTGTTGCTAAACGAATTCTTTGTGCCTCCCCTCCTGATAATGTTCCTGCACTTCTTGATAGTGTTAAGTATTCAAGCCCAACATCTATTAAAAATTGAAGTCTTTGGTCTATTTCTTTTAATATCAATTCTGAAATCATTGCTTCTGTTTTGTTTAATTCTAGATTGTTTAGGAATGATTTTATTTGTTTTATTGACATTTCTGTTAGCTCGTTTATGTTTTTTTCTCCTATTTTTATTGATAGGATTTCTTTTTTTAATCTTGCACCTTTACATGTTGGACATTCACTATTACTCATATACATTTCATAAAAATCTCTCATTCCCTGAGATTTTGTTTCGCTATGTCTTCTTTCTAAGGTTGGTAATACCCCTTCAAATGGTGCTGTAAAATTTCTAATTCCAGCTGATGATTCATATTCAAAATCTATTTTTTCGTCACCTGTTCCATATAAGATTTTTTCCATGAATTCACGTGGTAATTTTTTTATTGGTTTTGATATGTCTACATTGTAGTGTCTTGCTATGCTTTCAAAATACATTTTTGCCATTGTGTCTGCACGTTTCATTACACTTGAGCCAAATGCTTTTACACCATCATATAATGTTTTATTTTTATCTGGAATTATTAAATCTTCGTCCATTTTCATTAGATACCCTATTCCCATACATGTAGGACATGCTCCAAATGGATTGTTAAATGAGAACATTCTAGGTGTTAGCTCTGGGAAACTGAATCCACAATCTGGGCATGCATAATTTGAACTGTATAAGACTTCTTTGTCTCCTACAATATCAATTAAAACTAGGTTTTCTGCATTTTTTAATGCTGTTTCTACTGATTCTGTTAATCTACTTCTTATTTCTTCTTTTATAACCAATCTATCTACTACAAGTTCTACATTATGCTTTTTCTTTCTGTCTAACTTTATATCATCAGAAAGTTCATACATTTCTCCATCTATTCTTACTCTTACAAATCCTTCTTTTTGAAAGCTTTGAAGTTGTTTTGTGAATTCTCCTTTTCTACCTCTTACAATTGGTGCTAATACTTGGATTCTTGTTCCTTCTGGTAATTGTAATATGGAGTCTATTATTTGATCTATTGACTGCTTTTCTATTTTTTTACCACAGTTTGGACAATATGGAATTCCAATTCTAGCGTATAACAAACGAATATAGTCATATATTTCTGTTACAGTTCCTACTGTTGAACGTGGGTTTTTTGAGGTTGTTTTTTGGTCGATTGAAATTGCTGGTGATAACCCTTCTATTGATTCCACTGCTGGTTTTTCCATTAGCCCTAAAAATTGTCTTGCATATGATGATAGACTTTCTACATATCTTCTTTGTCCTTCTGCATATAATGTGTCAAATGCAAGTGATGATTTACCAGAGCCTGATAGTCCTGTTATTACTACTAATTTATCTCTTGGTATTTCTATATTTATATTTTTTAAATTATGCTCTTTTGCTCCTTTTATTACTATTTTGTCATTCATAATATCCCTCCCCTGCGATTGTATTATACTATATTTTATTTATAAAAACAAGAGTTTGGTTGAAAATATTTTGAGGTTTTATTTTCTTCCTCTAGGTCTTTTAGTTCAAGTTACAAGTTATTTTGTGCAACCAATCTTATTCGGGCTCTGTGCACGTTCCGAAGGTGTGTACTTTGATAAATATAAATTTTTTCCTTTCACACCAGTTTTCGACATTTTTCGCATTTATAATGTGCTATATTGTTTTTGTACCCTTAGCACAAGTAGCATTTTTCACAAAGGAGGTTGATTGCCATGCCATTCTCAAGGTACCTTTACTCTAAAGTAAAGGAAGCAACTCAAGACAACATTTCACTTGTTTTAACTCAAACAGAAATAGAATTTTTAAAATTCCATCATATTCCGTTCGAGAAAAATTCAAACAATGAAATCCCCTCATACACTGTAAGTTCAAAACTTATAAAGTGTTTATTTTGTAACTGATTGTTATTTAATATCAAAATGTAGCTCGGGACTTGAGTGTTCAAGCCCCGAGTTATTTTTAAGTCGTTCACCTATCTATTGTCTTTGTGAACGAAATGGAGTGTCCCTATCGTTCATTGTCTTTTGTGAACGAAATCGAGTGTCCCTATCGTTCACTCGGACAAAATGGCGTGTCCCTATCATCCGAAGTAGCTTTTCTAATTCTTTGATTTTGTCTCTAAGTTCTGCTGCTTTTTCAAATTCCATTTCAGATGCATATTTTAACATCTCGTCTGTTAATTTTGATATTGTTTCTTTGATATCTTCTTTGCTTTCCATTTTGTATTCTACACCTATGTCTTCTTGTTTTGTTATACTTATTGTGTCTCTTACTGATTTATTTATTGTTTTTGGTGTTATATTATGTTCTTTATTATATTCTTGTTGGATTTTTCTTCTACGGTTTGTTTCTGTTATTGCTTTTTCCATTGATTCTGTTAGTTCATCTGCATACATTATAACTGTTCCATCTGTATTTCTTGCTGCACGTCCTATTGTTTGAATTAGAGATCTTTCTGAACGTAGAAATCCTTCTTTGTCTGCATCTAATATTGCTACTAGTGAAACTTCTGGGATATCTAGCCCTTCACGTAACAGGTTTATTCCTACTAATACGTCAAATTCTCCTAGCCTTAGATTCCTTATTATTTCCATTCTTTCTAATGCTTTTATTTCTGAATGCATATAATTTACTCTAATATCTAATCCTTTTAGATATGCTGTTAAATCTTCTGCCATTTTTTTTGTTAGTGTTGTTACTAAAACTCTTTCGTTTTTTTCTACTCTTATTCTTATTTGTTCTATTAAATTATCTATTTGATTTTCAACTGGCCTTACTTCTATTTTTGGGTCTAATAGTCCTGTTGGTCTTATGATTTGTTCTACTATGTTTTCTTTGCTATGTTCTTTTTCATAGTCTGCTGGTGTTGCACTTACAAATATAACTTGGTTTATTTTCTTTTCAAATTCTTGGAATGTTAATGGCCTATTATCATATGCTGATGGTAATCTGAATCCATATTTTACAAGAGAGTCTTTTCTTGCTCTGTCTCCATTATACATGGCTCTTACTTGAGGAATTGTTGCATGTGATTCATCTATTAGTAATAGAAAATCTTTTGGCATATAGTCAAATAATGTAAATGGTGCTGAACCTGGTGCTCTTCCACTTATATGTCTTGAATAGTTTTCTATGCCTTGACAAAATCCTGTTTCTTTCATCATTTCTATGTCAAAATTTGTTCTTTCTTCAATTCTTTGTGCTTCAATTAGTTTTCCATTATCTTTAAAATATTTAACTCTTTCTTCTAATTCTTCTTCAATTGTTTGTATTGCTCTTTCCATCTTATCTTTTGTTGTTACATAGTGTGAATTTGGGAATATCATAACATGCTTTCTTTCTGCTACTGATTTTCCTGTTAATGGGTTTATTTCTTGAATTTTTTCTATCTCATCTCCCCAAAATTCTACTCTTATGGCTGATTCGTTTTGGTCTGATGGATATATTTCTACAATATCTCCTTTTGCTCTAAATGTTCCTCTTTTAAAATCTATTTCATTTCTTGTGTATTGCATGTTAACTAATTTTCTTAGTACTTCTTCTCTTGATTTTTGCATTCCTGGTCTTAGAGAAATTATCATATGCTCATAATCTATTGGGTCTCCTAATCCATATATACATGAAACAGATGCTACTATTATTACATCTCTTGTTTCAAATAGTGATGCTGTTGCAGAATGTCTTAATTTATCTATTTCATCATTTATTGATGCATCTTTTTCTATATATGTGTCTGATTGTGGAATATAGCTTTCTGGTTGGTAATAGTCATAATATGAAACAAAATATTCAACATTATTTTCTGGAAAAAATTCTTTAAATTCACTATATAATTGCCCTGCTAGTGTCTTATTGTGTGCTAAAACAAGTGTTGGCTTTTGTACGTTTTGTATTACATTTGCCATTGTAAATGTTTTTCCGAGAACCTGTAACTCCTAGTAAAGTTTGGAATTTTTTTCCTTCTTTTATGCCATTTGATAAATATTCTATTGCTTTTGGTTGGTCTCCTGTTGGTTTATATTCTGAATGAAGTTTAAACATTTTTGCCTCCTTATTTTACTAATTATAGAAATTGATTTATTTTAGTTAATGATTTTAACGCATCAGCTGTTCCTAAATCATACATCTCTTGTATTTTTTCTTTGTCTTTTTCTACTCTTTTAATTTTTACTAATTTTGATGGTCTGATTACTAATATTTTACCTTTTTCCTCTAATTTAGATATTGTTTGTAATTCTTCATTATATTTTTTATATCTATTATTTATTGATTCTACAAATTTAGGATATTTTTTATAATAAATCTTAGGAAATGTTTGATTACTCTTTTTCTTTTGGTAATCTATTTGTCTTGTAAGAACAACTATTACTTTATCAAATCCCATGTTCATTATTTTGTCTATTGGTATACTGTCTGCAATTCCTCCATCTAGATATTTTTTATTATTTATTGTTACTGGTTTTGAAATAAAAGGCATAGATCCAGATGCCCTTAAATATTCCAATATTTTATAATATCCATGAGTATATGGATCAAATGCTATAGCATCTACTGCTGATATATCTACTTTGTCATCTTTTATAACATTTTCATTTGCTGATACATTTAATATTTTTCCAATTACTCCACATCCATATTTATCATCTTGATATTCTATAAATTCACATTCCATACATATTGGAAATTCTTCTATAATTGGTGCATCAACAATTTCTGATTTTGTAGCTGTAAGACCTGTGTTTTCAAATTTGTTTAGAGTATTATTTCCAGAAACTACGCCAAAATAATCCGCTTCTACAACATGTTTTGCGTCAGCTATACTAACTGTAAAAGCTTTTCTTTCTTTCATATTTTTTACAGTTTTGTGAGATTCTGTTAGATTTAATATTATATGGTCTCTTTCTAACATTGTTCCCCATGCCGCATTCATTACATCTACACTTCCGTCTTCATTATATGTTGCTATCATCAATACAGGCATTGGAAAAATTGCCTCTGTAACTTTAATATTCTTTTTATTCATAATAAATTCCATTCCTTTCTCGCTTCGCTCTAAAGGCACACATAGGAATGAAAGCCTTGAGCTTAAAGCATTTTTATTATATAATATCTCAAGA
>CAJFJM010000051.1 GCA_904384245.1 uncultured Clostridia bacterium | reverse complement strand
AGGACCAAAAGCAGAAGAAGCTCAAAAAGCTGGAGCTGATTATGTTGGAGCAGAAGAACTAATACCAAAAATTCAAAATGAAAACTGGTTTGATTATGACGTAGTAGTTGCAACACCAGACATGATGGGAGTTGTAGGAAGATTAGGTAAAGTATTAGGACCAAAAGGTTTAATGCCAAACCCTAAATCAGGAACAGTTACAATGGATGTAACAAAAGCAATAAATGAAATTAAATCTGGTAAAGTAGAATATAGATTAGACAAAACTAATATTATTCACTTAGGATTTGGAAAAGTATCATTTGGAGCAGAAAAATTAGCAGAAAACTACGAAACAATAATGAATGCTATTATTAAAGCTAAACCAGCAGCAGCTAAAGGACAATATATAAAAAGTGTAGCAATAGCTAAAACAATGGGTCCAAGTATATTCATCGAACAAAAATAAATAATATAATATTTTAGCCAAAGACAGTAGGCAACAATAAGTCCTACCGAGGTAAAAAGAAAAGTAATCAACAAAAAAGTAAACACTCTTTTTATCTCGTGATAGGAAGAGTGCTTTTATTTAATCTTATATTTATCATAAATATAAAAAATAAAAGAAAAATTCAAGCTTTGTTAACATGTCATAAGACATATATATAAATAATTTAGGAGGTGAACAAAGTGGCAAGTGAAAAAATCTTAAACCAAAAGAAAGAAGAAGTAACAAAATTAGCTAATGAAATGAAAGAATCAAAACTAATACTTCTAACAGATTACAGAGGAATAGATGTAGAAAATGTTACAAAATTAAGAGCAGACTTAAGAAATGCAAATGCAAGATATAGTGTAATAAAAAATAACATCAC
The DNA here is from genome assembly GCA_904384245.1 of uncultured Clostridia bacterium. Classification (GTDB taxonomy): domain Bacteria; phylum Bacillota; class Clostridia; order TANB77; family CAG-508; genus CAG-269. The sequence continues at coordinate 9,837 of CAJFJM010000051.1, read as the reverse complement.
AAAAAGAGCTTTAGCAGAAGCAGGAATAGAAGGACTAGAAGACAAACTAGAAGGTCCAACAGCTGTTATAATGAGTAGTGAAGACTATTTAGAACCAGCTAAAGCAATATACAATTTCACAAAGAACAATGACTATTACAAAATTAAAGGTGGAGTTATTGAAGGAAAAGTTATGACAGCAGAAGAAATCATAACAATAGCAAAACTACCTTCAAGAGAAGACTTACTATCTATGCTTGCTGGAGCATTACTTGCAAATATCTCAAAATTTGCAGTTGCACTTGATCAAGTAAGAATACAAAAAGAATCTGGAGCAGAAGCATAAAGATTCAAAAAATAATATTAAATTATAAAAAATTTAATATCATAAAATCAAAATTTCAAAAATTATAAAAAAATTAAAAAATAAAAAATTATAAAATTAGGAGGATTATAAAATGAGTAAAGAAGAAATGATTGAAGAAATCAAAAAAATGACAGTTGTAGAATTAGCTGACTTAGTAAAAGCTATAGAAGAAGAATTTGGAGTATCTGCAGTAGCAGCAGCTGCACCAGCAGCAGGAGCTGTAGCAGGAGCAGCAGCTGAAGAAAAATCATCATTCAATGTTGTATTAAAAGAAGCAGGAGACCAAAAAATAAAAGTAATTAAAGTAGTAAGAGATGCTACAGGATTAGGATTAAAAGAAGCTAAAGATTTAGTTGATGGAGCACCTAAAACAGTAAAAGAAAATGTTTCTAAAGAAGAAGCAGAAGACTTAAAAGCTAAATTCACAGAAGTAGGAGCTGTTATCGAACTTCAATAATTTAAAATAAACTAAAGTAGAATATATTTGCCTCAAGAAGTAAATATATTCTATTTTTATTAACCATTGAATCATTTGGTTAACTAGGACCTGTCCCTAATTAACCACGTTCCAAAATATTAACAAAAAGGAAGGAATGATAAATAAAAGATGAAACGAATAGGAATTATTTTAGCAATGCAAGAAGAATTCGAAGAAATACAAAACATAATGAAAAACTGTGATGAAAAAAGAATCAAAGAAATATCTTTTATAACAGGAAAGATAGAAGGTCAAAATTGTGTTATAGTACAATCAGGAATAGGAAAAGTAAATAGTGCAAGAATAACTCAAATGATGATAGATAATTTTGACATTGAATATATAATGAATTTAGGATCAGCAGGAGCCTTAAATCCAATGTTAAAAATAGGAGATATAGTAATAGGAGATGAACTAGTTCAACACGACTTTGATATTACAGCATTTGGACATGCAAAAGGATATATAACAGGAGTTGGAGATAGAGTATATTCAGATAAATATCTAATAGAAAAATTTGAAAAAGCAATAGAAAATTTAGAGGATAGAAACTATGAAATAAAAACAGGAACAATAGCTTCAGGAGACATATTCTGCACAGAAATAGAAATGAAAAATCAAATATATGCAAATTTTAAAGCTGACTGTGTAGAAATGGAAGGAGCAGCTATAGCACAAGTAAGTTATTTAAATAATATACCATTTATAGTAATAAGAAGTATATCAGATACGCCAAATGGAAATAATGCAATAACATTTGACCAATTTGTAGAACTTGCATCTAAAAGATGTGCTAGAATTTTAAAAGAAGTTTTAAAAGATATTACAAAAGAAGAGAAAGAAAAAGAGAAAGATATTTAGAATTTATGCAAGAAAAATGTTAAGACTAAAATTAAAAAATAATATAATTTTAAGAAAGGAAAATTAAATGCTAGAAGTTATTGAAGAAACATTATTAGATAGTATAAAAATATTACCATTTCTTTTTGTAACATACTTAATAATGGAATACATAGAACATAAAATGAAAGAAAAATCAAAAAAAGCGATAAAGAAATCTGGTAAATATGGACCACTAATAGGAAGTATAGTTGGAATATTCCCACAATGCGGATTTTCAGTTTCTGCCACAAATTTATATGCAGGTAGAGTAATTACATTAGGAACACTTATATCTGTTTATTTAACAACTTCAGATGAAATGATACCAATACTTATTTCAGAAGCAGTTTCACCTATTATAATTATAAAAATATTAGCAATAAAATTAGTAATAGGAATAATAGCAGGATTTGCAATTGATTTAGTAATAAGAATAATACATAAAAAGAAACATGAAAAAACTGAAGAAGAAAAAGAAATAGAAATTGAACATCTATGTGATGAAGACCATTGCCATTGTGAAGAAGGAAGCATTTTAAAATCAGCATTAAAACATACTATAAATATATTTATATTTATAATTATAATAACATTCATCATAAACACAGCAGTATATTTAATAGGAGAAGAAAATATAGCAAGTTTACTATTAAACCAAAAAATCTTAGGTCCAATAGTAGCAAGCCTAATAGGTCTAATACCAAATTGTGCAGCATCAGTAATTTTAACAAATATGTATCTAGAAAATGTAATATCAGCAGCAAGCATGATATCTGGATTACTAACAGGAGCAGGAGTAGGACTTGCAGTATTATTTAAAACAAATAAAAACATAAAAGAAAATATAAAAATTGTTTTTATGGTATATTTTATAGGTGCATTTTCAGGAATTATATTAGAACTAATAGGACTAAATCTATAGATTATTAACATTTTATAGTCACAAGTTCAAATATTATTTTAGCATAGAAAATTCAAAGAGGACAGAAAATCCAATTAAGGTTAAGATAGACATCAATTTTTCTTTTGAAAATAAAATCTTATTTATTTTCACTTTGAGCTTGTGTAATTTAAAGTTTAATATTGTTTCCTATACAATAAAAACTCAAATATGTAAAATATATTTGAGTTTTAAAACTATAATCTCCATTATACAATTAATAAAATACAAATTATTCCTTATTTTTCTTTAAGTTAACAACTATAGCATCTTCACTATCAAAGAAATATTTAGAATCAGTAGTATCTGTTTGAATAGGATTTATTTCATTTCTTTCATCAACAAAATCTAATTTTTTAGGATTAAATTTTGTTCTTCTATGTGTGTCATTATCATCTTCAGTTGGAGTAGTAACACTATCAGAGTATTTACCAAAATCATAAATTTTAACTTTTTGTGGTTCTTTATATTTTGATTCTAAAAATCCTAATTTACCAGGACCTATTAAGAATTTACCACCAATATCTTTAATTTTGTAGACACAATCTTTATCTCCAATAGCACCTTGTAACTTACCAACACTGAAATTATTAACATAATCCCATGAAACACCACCATGTTTTGAATCATATTTCATTTTATCAAAATCTATAGTATTTGACATTACCCATTCACGATGTTTACCAAATTCAACTTGCCACCATTCTAAATCTTCTTTAATTCCATTTCCAGTAAATATTTTATTTACACAGTTTGAAAGAATAGTTTTTCTATAATTTTCTTTAGATGAATGAGCATCTAATTGTGATAAGTTTTGTGCAGAAATAATTGAACCAACCTTATATTTACGATACATTGTAAATATAGCTTCAGTTTCTCTACAAATATAATCAGGAAACTCATCAATATATAAGAAGTTTGGCACTCTTGAACTTTCATTTCCAGGTCTACGAAGAACTGCATTTTCCATAGAAATTAAGAAGAATAATCCAAAAGCTTTACTTCCTGTAGAACCTAAGTCACCTCTTCTAGTACATACAAAAGTAATTTGAGCATCTGATAAAATTTTATCAAAATTTATGTTTTCATATCTATTACATAATATATTTTTAACACCTTGAATACGTAACAAATTATCTAACTGAGAAGCAACTGAATATATTTTTGTTTCCGCATCTTCTCTTGCAGATGCATTTTTATAAAAATATTTTTTAAAATATGCAATTTGTACACTATATTTTTCCTTTAAGTCAACATCATGTGCCATAATTTCACACATTTTTTCTATTAAATCAAAATTAGTAAACATTTTTAGCATATCTTCAAGATTAGGTAAAGCACCTTCATTCATTCTTGGATACATTTCCTTTAATAATATTGCAACATTTTCAATAGCTCTAATTGCAAAATCTTCACGATATGAAGCCTCTAAATCCTCATATTTATCATTATACATAGATTTTAAAGCAGAAGAAATTGTAATTGCAATTTTATTTGTATCATCATAAACAAAAGGATTTAATCCAATTGAAGATGAATCTAATGGGTCAATGACATTATATGGTATTTGATAATTTTTACATACATTTATCATGTGGTCTGAAATTTCTCTATCAGGAGATAAAACAGTAATACCACAATTTTTATAAGTAATTTCTGGTAAATTACTTAAAATAATTTTTTTCATAAATGTTTTATAAATATCTTCTTTCCCATCTGCTGGAACAAGCATATTTAAATTAAAGTTAGCGTTTAAATACTCATTGTCATAAGGTTTGTTTAAGTAAGCAATACCTGTCTTTAAAGCTGTAAAACCTAATTCTTTAGAAACTTCTCTAAAAAAGAATTTTCTCTCAATATCTCTTGCAATTAGAGGTTCAAAAACTAAAGATGTTTTACCAGAACCAGAACCACCACAAACAAATAAAGATTGATATCTTGAAGTTTCTGGAATTGTTATAGATTTTCCAGTATCTTTATCTTTACATAGATAAACTTCACAAGTATATGATCCACGACCTTCACTTTTATCAGATAAATCTATACCACCATAATCCCAAATTGAACGAGTTTGGTCTAAACTATCATTAACTCCAAAGTACAAGAAATTAAATACTTTATAACCTATTACAATAGGAAGAAAAGCAGAAATTGCAGTTAATGCAGGTCTAAATAATTCCGAAAAATTAGTAACTAAATCAGAATAACCTGGAACTGATATAAGGAAAAGCCAAACTCCTAAGTTAAGCCACTGCATAAACATTGAAATTGCAATAACTGTTAGTCCTATAATAAAAATATAAAAGATACTTACTTTTTGAGCATTTGATGTTGAAAATTCCGATTTTCCCGAGAACAAATATGCAAAAATTGGACAAGCCAATGCTAAAGTATACTGAATTGGTCCCCAGTAAGAATAAGAAACCCCAGTAAATATCATAAATAACATTTCTACAATTCTATCAACAACTAAATATATAGTAATTAAAGTAAGTACATATGTTGCAAAAGTATTTCTACTAGCATTTAGTTTTTTCAAAAATTTATCTATAAATTTCATTAAACTAGATCCTTTCAATTTATTTTCCTACATATATATTATCCTATAAAATGCCTAAAAAATCAAGTGTTTTTGTAGAAATAGGAGGGAATTTTAATAATTTTAATAAATTGGAATAATATTCAAAAAAACACATATAATAGAAATAAATAGAAATGAAGATAAAAGGAGGACAAGATGACAGAAGAATATAGAAAAGAACAAAAAATAGTAGAAAGAAATGAATTTCAAAAAGAAAAAGATTTAATAAAAATAATCATAAAAACAAAAGAAGAAATACAAAACGCAAATAAAAATTTTGAATTTGCAGATTCAGATTTAGTAGATTACTATATTTATGAAATAAAAGCACATCAAGCCAAATTAAACTACTTAATAAAAGTTGCCAAAACAAAAGGAATAAATGTAGATTTTATCAAAGACATAGAATACAGAACTTGGGATGAAGAAGTAGGATAAATATATGAAATAGAGTCAAAAAAGTAAAAATCGTTATTTGAAAATGAAAAGATTTAAAGGAATATATAAACAAGCAAAAACATAAAAATGTAATAAATATATAAAATTGGAGAAATTAGTTTGAAAGAAAAATACTTTCAAATCTATATGTGCCTTTTTTAGTAAAGTAAGAAAGGAATGAAACTTTATGGATACAAACATTATTACATTTTTAGCATGTGTTTGCTTTATTTTTATATTTGGAAAAATTTTAATAGTACCAATTCAAAAAATCATAAAATTAGTTCTAAATTCTATACTAGGAGGATTAACAATATATTTAATAAACCTAATAGGAGCAAATTTTGGATTTCACATAGGATTAAATTTTATAACAAGTTTAATAGTAGGTTTATTAGGAATTCCAGGAGTAGTATGTTTAATAATAGTAAAACTTCTTGTAGGATAGTACATCACAGATAAAACTTCAAAAACAAAAAAATTAAGAAAAAACAGAGGTAAGAGAATAGTCATAACCTCTGTTTTTGCTTGATTGTTGTTTAAATATCCAAAAGTTTAATTTACCATAAAATAATAGTAATTCAACTAATTATATTTATGCTTAAATCTATTCAACAGTAACAGATTTAGCTAAATTTCTAGGTTTATCAACATCTAATCCTTTTTCTTTAGAAATATAGTAAGCAAGTAATTGAAGAGGAATAACTGATAAAATAGGAGAAACAAAAGGACTAGTATTAGGTATTTTTATAACTTCATTAAAACTATTATAATCAATAACCTGGTTTGTAATAATTAAAGTTTTAGCACCACGAGTAATAACTTCTTGAATATTACTAATAGTTTTAGGTGTTAATTTTTCATCAGTCATAATACCAACAACAGTAACTCCATTTTCAATTAAGGCAATAGGTCCATGCTTCAATTCACCAGCAGCATAACTTTCACTGTGAATATAAGAAATTTCTTTTAATTTTAAAGAACCTTCTTTTGCAACAGTTTCATCAATTCCTCTACCTAAAAAGAACATATCTTTTTCTTGATAAACTTTTTTTGCAAAATTAAATATTTGCTCTTTACATTCTAAAGTTTCTTCTATTTTCTTTGGTAAACTTAAAATCTCACTTTTTAAATCTTTTAATTGCTCACAAGATGCAGATTCTAAAGTTTCTGCAAAATATATTGCTAAAATATTTATAAGTATAACTTGAGAAGTATATGCTTTTGTTGAAGCAACAGCTATTTCTGGACCAGCATGAGTATAAATAGTAAAATCAGCTTCTCTTGTTATAGAACTACCTATAACATTTGAAATAGCAATAGTTGTAGCACCTTTAGATTTTGCAAGTTTTAATGCAGCTATTGTATCAGCAGTTTCTCCAGATTGAGAGATAAAAATGCATAAAGTATTATTATCTACAATAGGGTCACGATAACGGAATTCAGAAGCTATATCAACTTCAGTAGGAATTCTACATAGTTTTTCAATAGCATTTTTCCCAGATAGACCAGCATGCATAGCAGTTCCACAAGCAATAATGTAAATTTTATTTATTTTTTTCAAATCTTCTTTAGAAAAATTAAGTTCATCAATATCACAAGTTAAATTATTAGAGATACGAGAACCTATAGTTTCTCTAACAGCATTAGGTTGCTCAAAAATTTCTTTAAGCATAAAATCTTCAAAACCATCTTTTTCAGCAGCAGAAGAATTCCATTCAATAACATCAGTATTTTTTTGAAATTCATTAAGTTGTGAATCAAAAAATCTAGCAGATGTTCTTGAAAGTAAAACAAATTCAAAATCATTTAAAAGATAAAAGTCACGAGTAAAAGATAATATAGCTGGTATATCAGAAGAAATATATTTTTCATCATCACATGTACCAATAACTAAAGGACTATCTTTTCTAACTACAATCATATTATCTGGAAAATAATCTGTAATTACTTCAATAGCAAAGCTTCCTTTTAAATCTAAACAAGCATCTCTAACAGCTCTTAAAAATCCCATAACACTATTATCTTCAGTATTTTTAGAGAAATAATAATGTATTAAATTTGGAATTACTTCTGTATCTGTTTGAGAATAAAAATGATAACCATTTGATTCCAATAAACCTCTTAATTCTGAATAATTTTCTATAATACCATTATGAACAACACTTATTCTTTTACTATTATCTTGATGAGGGTGAGAATTTTCATTTGAAGGCTTTCCGTGAGTAGCCCATCTTGTATGAGCAATTCCAATTGTTCCTTCTAATTTATCAATACCATCTAAATCATATAAATTTTTAACTCTACCTTTATTTTTCATTAAAGATAAGCCATTTTTTTCAATAGTGGAAACTCCAGCAGAATCATATCCTCTGTATTCCAATCTTGTTAAGCCTGCAAGTAAAATAGGGCAAGCTTTTTTATTTCCTATGTAACCAACAATTCCACACATAGTAAACCTCCTTGTAAAAAATTAAATTAAGCAATTTATTATTGCATAACTCCTTCTATAAATTTTTCTGCATTATTTCAATTTTACTATATTATATTACAATAAAAATGAAAAAGAAACAAGTCCTGATAAAAAATCCATAATGGGTAATTGGAATTTAAAAGTCAAGTTTTTAGTGTGTTGCCCGCTCCCAGAGGTATGTATAAAAAATTTTTATGATTATGAGGGTTACGCTCCGGGATTAAAACCTTCTAAAAAGAAAAATCAGGCACCTCTCAAAAGGGTTTGAGATTCTCCTAATTTTTCTTTTAAGAAGCTTTAAATCCCTATACTAAACACCTCATAATCACAAAAATTTTTTATACATACCTCTTCACGCTGACTGAATTATATTACTTGACTTTTAATTTCCAATTAGCCATTATGGATTTTTTATCTGAATTGAAAATAACAAATGAATGTTCATAAATATGTGTATATTTATGTTGTAAAATGTATGCTTTTTTGTTATAATTTATTTATAAATATATTTATAAAATAAAAAACTGTATAAAAATAAGAGATTATAAGTCTTAAATTTATGTTAATAATATGTATAAAATGTGGAAGGGGAATGTATAAAATGGAGAAAATAAATGTATTGATAAATGAAGCAAGATTAGAAAAAAGAATTGAAGAAATTGCAAAAGAAATAGAGAATGATTATAAGAAAGAAGAAGAAATCATTTTTTTAGGTATATTAAAAGGCTCAGTTCCATTCATGTGGGAATTATCCAAAAAGATGAAAAGAAGTGTACAATTTGAATTTATAGAGGTATCTAGTTACAAAGGCACAGAAAGTACAGGGGAAATAGTAATGCATAAAGATATAAAAGAATCAATAGAAGAAAAAAATGTAATAATAGTAGAAGACATAATAGATACAGGGAGAACATTAACATATTTAAAAGAACATTTATTAAAAAAGAATCCAAAAAGTTTAAAAATAGCTACTTTATTAAGCAAACCTTCAAGAAGAATTCAAGAATTACATGTAGACTATGTTGGATTTACAATAGAAGATAAATTTGTAGTAGGTTTTGGCTTAGATTATGACCAAGAACTAAGAAATTTACCATATATAGGTTATATAGGAGACTAAAATGTTTAATATAGAAGAAGAATTAAAAAAGTTACCCAATAAACCAGGGGTATATATAATGCATGATAAAGATGATAATATTATATATGTAGGAAAAGCAATATCATTAAAAAATAGGGTAAGACAATATTTTAGAAAAACAAATAAAACAAAAAGAATAGAAAACATGGTAAGTTTAATAGACCATTTTGAATATATAGTAGTAGACAATGAGGCAGAAGCACTTATTCTAGAATGTAATTTAATAAAAAAGAATAGACCTAAATTTAATGTGTTATTAAAAGATGACAAAACATATCCATACATAAAAATAGATATAAAATCAGATTTTCCTAATGTAATTATTACAAGAAGAATAGTAAATGACGGCTCAAAATATTTTGGACCATATGCAAACCCAGGAGCTGCAAAAGAGATGGTCGATTTTATAAAACAAAAATACAAAATACGTCAATGTAGAAATTTTAAATCAACAACAAGACCATGCTTAAATTATCATATAAAAAGATGTTTAGCACCTTGTGTTGGATATATATCAAAAGAAGAATATAGAAAACAAATAGAAGAAATAATAGATTT
>CAJFJM010000050.1 GCA_904384245.1 uncultured Clostridia bacterium | reverse complement strand
TCACTTAGTCCTAATACTCTCCATGTCATATCTTCTACTTCATATTTTTGTTTTGCTCCTTCTGTTTCTTCATATCCTGTTTCTTCTTTTCCTACTTCTGCTACTGCTTCTGGATTACTTGGTGTATATCCTTCTACATAATCTCCTATGTGTAAATGTGTTGGGTCTGTACAATTTGCTGTTTCACATTTTTCTCCATTTATATACATTTCTAATAAAGTTAGCCCTTCTCCTTCTTCTACTACTACAAGAATATCTCCTGCCTGTTTATTTATTATTGCTTCATATCCGTCCATACTTACTTTTATTGTGTCTTCATCTTCTGATACCATACTTCCCCCTAAGTTCTGTATCTCCTCTTTAAATTTTTCTGAATCAAAACTTCCTGTATTGTTATAACTACTTCCTACTGCTATGTTAATTTTTTCCTTTGCTCCTGATTCAGCTGTTTGTTCTTTTGCTTTTTGTGCATTACTTAATATTCCATTTGGTCCACTTAATGTGGCAATTGTTACTCCTGCTAGAATTAACAACACGATGACTGTAATTACCAAAGCTATTAATGTAATTCCTTTTGTGCCTTTTAATTTTTGATTTTTCATATGTTTACCTCCCTTTCTTGAAATATTTTATTATATTTATTTTTAAAGGTCAATAGTTTTTGCGTTTTTTTTGAAAAATACGTGAATAATATTTACATATTTTTATAACTTTTTTTAATTTTTATTTTATTACATGTATTTTTATTCACTTTTTATTATTTAACGCCAATGATATTATATATGCTAAAGGTAGGTGTTATTTTTGTTAATAAAAAGTGAAGATGTTTTAAAAAGTATTGGAAATAAAATTAAGGTTGCTAGATTATCAAAAAAATATACTCAAGAATATGTTGCTGAAAATATTGATATTTCTACTGATTTATTGCGTAGTATTGAAAACGGTAGGAATATTGGAAGTTTACCTACTTTATTAAATATTTGCAATTTTTTACATATTTCTCCTAATAAATTATTTGAAGATTTGTTGACTTTTAAAGATGATACTTTAGACTCAACTTTAATTTCTTATATAGATGAGTTATCTGGTGTTTCAAAAGATGTTTTGAAAAAAATTATTATCCATATTGATAAAAATTATAATAATATTTAGTTAGTTTTTTGCTAATATAAATTATTGTAAAATTAGTGTGAAATAACCTTAGATTTATTTTTAATCTAAGGCTATCTTTTTTATATATTTATTCAATTTTTATTTTTTATGCTAATTTCATTGATAGTAGTTTTGATATTCCACTCTCTTCCATAGTTACACCATAAACTGTGTCTGCTACTTCCATTGTTCCTTTTCTGTGTGTTATTACTAGGAATTGTGTTTCTTGTGCGAATTTTTTTAAGTATTCGGCATATCTATATACATTTACATCGTCTAGTGCTGCTTCTATTTCGTCTAGTACACAGAATGGTGCTGGGTTTATTTTTAGGATTGCAAATAGTAATGCTATTGCTGTTAGTGCTTTTTCTCCTCCTGATAGTAGTGACATACTTTGGAGTTTTTTTCCTGGTGGTTGTACTGTTATTTCTATTCCACATTCTAGTATGTTTTCTTCGTCTTCTAGTTTTAGTTCTGCTTTGCCTCCTCCAAATAACTCTTGGAATACTTCTTGGAAGTTTTTGTTTATTGTTTTGAATTTTTCTTTGAATTGTTCTTTCATTATTTGTGTCATTTCTGTTACTATTTTTCTTAATTTTGACATTGTGTTTTCTAAGTCTAATCTTTGTTCACTCATGAAGTCATATCTTTCTTTTAGATTTTTGTATTCTTCTATTGAGTCTAAGTTTACACTTCCTAAGTTTTTCATTTCTGTTCTTAGTTCATTTACTCTTTTTTGTGTTAAAGCTATATTTTCTGGTTTTTTGTAGTTTGTTACTGTGTTTGGTGTTAGCTCATATTCTTCCCACATTTTGTTTATTATTGTGTTTATATCTTCTTCTATTTTTGTTTTCTTTACTTCTAGTTTTACAAGTTGTGATTTTAGGTCTTCTATTATACTGAATTTTTCTGTTATTTGTTCTTCTTGTTTTGCTAACTTTTCGCTTTTTTCTTTTCTTTCTTGTTTTAGGTTCTCTACTTTTAGACCACTTTGACTTACTTCTTTTTTGATGTTTTCTATTTTTTCTTTTGTTTCATTTATTGTTTGTTCTAAATTGATATTGTCTTGCTCAATTTGTTCTATTTGTATTTTTTTATTTTCTGTGCTCTTGTTTGTTGTTTCTATTTCTTGTTTTATTCTTTGCTCTAGTTCTTCTATTGAGTTTTCACTTTCATCAAATGATGATACTGATATTTTTAAATTTGTTATGTCAAAATTTAAATCATCTATGTATTTTTGGTTGTCTTTGTTAAGTTCTGTATATTCTGATATTATTTTTGTTAGTTTATTTGTTTCTTCTGTTAGGTTTCCTATTGTTTTTGTTATTTCTTCTTTTTTGTTATTTGCTTCTTCTTTTTGTTTTTCTAATTTTTCTTTTTCTTCTTTTAATGTTTTTATTCTTTTTTCTATTTTTTGTATATTTTCTTCTATTAAAAGAATTTTTTGTTTTTCTGTTGCATATGTTATGTCTATTTCTTGTAGGTCTTTTTCTAGATTTGCTGATAATTCTAGTATTCCTTCTATAGATTCTTCATATTCTTCTTTTTCTTTTGTTAGGTCTTGAATTTTTTTCTTTCCTTCTTCTATTTCTTTTCCTAATTTTTCTATTTCTTTACTTCTTCCTAAAATGTTTACTGTTTTTTTAGCTACTGATCCGCCTGTTATTGCTCCTGATGCATTTATTACATCTCCTTCTTTTGTTACTATTCTAAATGCATATTTGTTCTGTTTTGCAATTTTTATTGCTGTATCCATATTGTCTACTATTACTGTTCTTCCTAGTAGATTATATATTATTTGTTCGTATTTTTTATTGTATTTTATTAGGTCTGATGCTATTCCTATATATCCTTTTTCATTTGTTTTTATTTTTTCTAATTTACTTCCTCTTACAGATGTTATTGGTAGGAATGATGCCCTTCCTAAATTATTTTTTCTTAGGTGTTCTACTAGTCTTTTTGCATCTTCTTCTGTTTCTGTTACTATGTTTTGCAAACTTGCTCCTAAGCACATTTCTATTGCTGTTTGTAGTTCTTCTGGTACTTCTATAATGTTTGCAAGTACTCCATACATTCCTTTTCCTAGTTCTTTTGTGTTTTCACAGTCTTTTAGTAGTGCTTTTACACTTTTTATATATCCTTCTTTTTCTTTTTCTGTTTCTATTAAGAATTTTTGTCTTGATTCTTTTATTCTTATTTCACTGGCTAAATTGTTTATTTTTATTTCATAATTTTTTATTTTTTGGTTTGCTTCTTCTTTTTGATTTTTTATTTGTTCTATTTCTTTTGTTTTTTTATTTCTTTTGTTTTCTATTTCATAAAAGTCTTTTGAAATGTCTTCTTTTCTCATTCTTGTTGTGTCTAATTCTGATATGTTTGTTTGTATTTCCCCCTCTATTTGTTTTTGTCTTTTTTCGTAGTTTTCATAGTTGATTTTTTGTGTGTTTATTTCTGATTGTAATTCGTATTTTTTGTCTGTGTTTTCTTCTACAGTTCTTTTGTTGTTTTCTATTTCTAATGCTTTTGCTGATAGTGTTTTTGTTATTTCTTCTAGACTTTTTTGTTTTTCTTCTAATTCTTTTGTGAATTTTTCTTTGTTTTCTCTTAGACTAAATTTTTTGTCTTCTTTTTGCTTTTTTTCTTCTTCTAGTTCTTGCATTCTCTTTTGATTTTCTTCTATTTCTTTTTCGAATCTTAATTTATTTTCTTTGTTATTTGATATTCTAGTTTTTGCTACATTGATATCAGAATTTAGCATTTCTATTTCTTTTTGACTTTCAAATCCTAAGTTTGACATTTCTTCTATTTTTGCTGTTATTTCATCTATTGCTGATTTTAATTCTTCTTTTAGCATTTTTATTCTTTCTAGTTTGCCTTCTTCTTCATTGCATTGTTCTTTTGTAATTTCTTCGTCTTTTGTTAGTTCTTGGAGTGTTTGTTTGTATTTTTCTATATTGTGTATGAATAGTCCTATTTCAATATTTTTTAGTTCATCTCTTAAATTTAGATATTTTTTTGCTTTTTCTGATTGATCTTTTAATGGTTCTAGATTTCCTTCTATTTCTGTTAATATATCATTTATTCTTAATAGATTTAGTTTTGTGTGTTCTAATTTTTTTTCTGATTCTTGTTTACGTATTCTGTATTTTACTATTCCTGCTGCTTCTTCAAAAATATGTCTTCTATCTTCTGATTTATTGCTTAATATTTCATCTATTTTGCCTTGTCCTATTATTGAATATCCATCTCTTCCTATTCCTGTGTCCATAAATAGTTCTAGTACATCTTTTAGTCTGCATGGTGTTTTGTTTATAAAATATCCTGTTTCTCCGCTTCTGTATAATTTTCTTGTTACTGTTACTTCTTGATATTCTATTGGTAATGCTCCATCTGAATTATCAAATACTAGTGATGCTTCTGCAAATCCTAATGATTTTCTGTTTTGTGTTCCTGCAAATATTACATCAAGAGATTTTGTTCCTCTTAATGATTTCATACTTTGTTCTCCTAATACCCATCTTATTGCATCTGATAAATTACTTTTTCCTGAACCATTTGGACCTATTACTGTTGTTATTCCTTTTCTTAGTTCTAATACTGTTTTATCTGCAAATGATTTAAATCCTTGCATTTCTAATCTTTTTAAATACATCTATTCTCACCTTTTGTTTTTCTCTTTTTTATTGTTTTTTTAATATTTATCTTTAGTGATTTTATAATATTTATCTTGTTTTGTAAAGTTGTTATTTGTAAATTTATAGCTATAAATTCATCTCAACAACAAGTTCTGCTACTTCATATATGAATCTTTGTTGTTTTTCTGTGCATTTTTTTAGTATTTCTTCAAATTCTGCTGTTACATATTTTCGATTTCCTATAGTTATTATAGTATTTCCTTCTAATAGACTTCCTACACTTACTTTTAGTATTGCTGATATTTCCATTAGTCTTTGTAAATTCACTGCTACAACTCCTCTTTCGATTTTACTTAGGTATATTTGTGACATTTCTAATTCTTCTGCTAGTTTTTCTTGTGTGATTGATTTTTGCCTTCTTATTTTTTTAATTCTACTTCCTATTTCTTCATAATTAGGTTTCATAATCATACCTCCTATATTTACTCTGAGGTAAATATAGCACTATTCAGTTTACTTGTCAATATATTTTTACTTATTTGTAAAAAAAGTAGCAAAGCTCACGTGGGTCTTTTTAAAGGAAACTTTTCTTGTTGTATACGGAAAAATCCAATTAAAGTCAAGATAAAAGTCGATTTTTCCTATACAATAAAAAAAGTAGCAAAGCTACATTAGCAAGGCTCATGTGGGTCTTTTTTTAGGTAACTTTTCTTGTTGTATACGAAAAATCTATATAGGGTTAATATAAAAGTCGATTTTCTTTTAAAAATAAAATATTATTTATTTTCACTTTGAGCTCGCGTAACTTACAGTTTCATATTGTTTCCTATATAATAAAAAAGAATTTATTTTTATTATTGCTTAGTTTTTATTTTATTTTTTACAGTTTGGCTTATTATAGAAATAATTATAAATATCTTTTAATTTATTCTTTTTATAATTATCTGAACAATTTTTTATTAAAGATTCTAAATATTTTTTTCTTTGATATGAATTTAATTTTTTAAATGTTATGAGATTAAAAATTATAGAATTTTTATTTTGCAATTGTTTTATTGTGTAGTTATTTATGTCTATAATGTTATATGAAAAATATATTCCATTTTCTTTTATTTTTATATGTTTGTCCAAATCTTTTTTATTGTTTTTGTCCCAGATTATATCTCCTGTGTATATGATTATTGGAAATATTGTTGGTGTGTTTTTATTTTCTTTTTTGGTCTGTTTCCATTGGTTTATTATTTTTATGCATGTTGCTAAAATGTTATATGATATATTTTGATTTTTCTTGGTAGTATATTGTATTATAAAATATATTTCTTTTGATTTAATTTTGTATATTTCCATCTCTTCTTCTTGTATTAAATTTTTTTTGTCTTTAATGTGATATTTTTCTAATGTTTCTTTTTTTATGTTAATTATTCTAGAGTTTATGCTATTTTGTATAAATTCTTTTATTAGTTTTTGGTCTTGTATACTGTATATTATTGTTTTGTCTATTTTATTTAATATTGTATTAGAATTCATATTTATTATTTTGTTTTTTCGTAGGTATTTTTGTACTTGTTTTCTTATTGGTAAATAATCTATATAGTCATTATATGTAAAAGCTTTCAATTCTTCTCCTTTCATTGTTTTATTTCTTTGATTTATAGTTTTTCGTTTTTATTCTTTAGTTTTTTCTTTTAATTTTTTTTAATCTTCATTTCTTTCTTCTTTTTTTCATTTGATTGTTAGTTTTATTGATTATGTAACCTTTTATATTTTTATCATAAAAAAATGAATTTTACAATAAATTTTTACTTTTTTTGGTAAAAACTCATCGCAAAATTCGACATTTTTTGTCAGTTTTTGTTCGTTCTTGTCATTTATTATAATTCACAACCTTATTCTTGTAGAGAAACATCTCAAAAGAATGAGTAAATATAATTGTAATTTTTATAATTATTTTGCTGATTCTTCTGCATATTTATTATTTACTATTTTATCATATGGTGCTTTATTTGTTAATTCTCCTGCTAATTGCATTACTTCTTGTAACTTATTAAAACTTTCTTCTTTTAATACTGGTGTTTCATTCCATGCATCTATATCTTTATAACTTTGTATTGATTTTTCTAATAAGTCTATCTCTGTATCTGGGAAAAAGCTTTGTATTGCTTCTGCTATTTCTAAACTTGTATGATTTTTTACCCATTGCTGTCCTTCATATATTGCATTTGTGAAATTTTGTATTGTTTCTTCATTTTGTTCTATATAGCTTTTTTTAGCAAAATATGCTGTATATGGTATTTCTCCTGCTGCTTCTCCTACTGATGCTACTACATATCCTTTTCCTTCTAGTTCTGTTAGTGATGCTGTTGGTTCAAATAGTGTTACATATTCTGCATCTCCACTTGTAAATGCTCCTGCCATTAGGTCAAATTTTATGCTGTCATCCAGAGTTACATCTGTTTCTGGATTTATTCCATTTTGTTTTAATACATATTCTAGTGTCATAAATGGTACTCCACCTTTTCTTCCTGGTATTATTGTTGTTCCTTTTACATCTGTCCATTCAAAATCTTCATTTGGATTTTTTGATACTAATAGTGAACCATCTTTTTTGGTCATTTGTGCAAATACTTGGCAATAGTCTTCTTTTCCTTCATTATATACATATATTGATGCTTCTGGTCCTGCAAAACCTATTTCACATTGATTTGCTAAGACTTGAGTCATTACTGCATCTGCTCCTGATGATGTGGTGAGTTCTATGTTTATTCCATTTTTTTCGAAGAATCCATTGTTTATTGCTACATATTGTGGTGCATAAAATACTGAACGTGTTACTTCACTTACATTTATTGTTTGAAGCTCTCCTTTATCCTTGCCATTTTTGTTTATTATAGTAATTGTTCCTATAACTGCTATTAGTAAAATTACTATAATGATAAGTAATATTCTTTTATTACTCATTTTACACCTCCTATTTTTATTATATTGGAAAAATCTACTTTTTCTTAAAACTATATGGATTTTTCCGTATATAACATATATAACAAGAAAGGTTGCCTATACGGGTCTTACGTGAACTCTGCTAATATAGCTTTGTTCCCTTTCTTATTTTATATATCTTATGTTTATTATTTTATTTTGTGAGACGATTATAATTATTTTGTGTTTTTATTTAGTTTTATACATATTGAATATTAAAATAGCTCAATTTCTTGTTACTACTATATTTTTAAATTTAAAATTTCTAATATAGTGTAAATAAGAGATTGAGCTTAAATATTGCAAATTTATTTGAATTTTTTACTATTGACTATCCACTTTTCTAATAATAATACTAATCCATACATTATTCCTGCTACTATTCCGAGTATTATTACACTTGTCATTACTAAATCTAGTTTAAATACTTGACCTCCATATACTATTAGGTATCCGCAAACCTGCTTTTGATACTAAGAATTCTCCTGAGATTACTCCTACTAGTGATAGGCCTATATTTACTTTTAGTGAATTTATAAATGTTGATATATTTGCTGGTATTACTATTTTTGTTAGTATTTGCCACTTAGTTGCTTTAAATGTTTTTGCCATTTTTATTAAATCTTTATCTGTTCTTAAAAATCCATTTAAATTTTCTAATATTGTTACTACTAATGAGATTGATATTGCCATTACTATTATTGCTGGTGTTCCTGCTCCTACCCATATTATTATTACTGGTCCGTAAGGCTACTTTTGGCAAACTATTTAATACTACTAAATATGGTTCTGCAACTTTTGCTAAAAAATTTGACCACCATAAAATTATTGCTATTATTATTCCTAGAATTGTTCCTACTAAAAATCCTACTACTGTTTCATATACAGTTACTCCTATGTGTTTTAATAAATCGTTTGAGCCTAAGTTCATAAATGTTTCTATTATTCTACTTGGCTGACTTGTTATAAAACTATCTATAATATTTGCATTTGCTAGTATTTCCCATAATCCTAAAAATGCAATAAGTATAAAAATTTGTGTTAATGTAATTGCTATTTTTTTATGTTTATTTTTTGCTAGATATTCTTTTCTTTCTTTTGAAATTATTTCTTTTGTAATTACTTCTTTATTATTCATCGTTTTTCAGCTCCTTCCATAGTGTATTAAAATATTTACTGAATTTGGGGCTTTCTCTACAGTTTATTGGGTTACGGTCTTCTATTTCGAAGTCTATTTTGTGTATATCTTTGACAGTTCCTGGTCTTTTTGTTAGCACTACTACTCTATCTGACATGCTTATTGCTTCTGAAATATCATGTGTTACTATAATTGCTGTTATATTTTCTTTTCTTAAAATGCTATATATATCATTTGTTACCATTATTCTTGTTTGATAATCTAATGCAGAAAAGGCTTCATCTAGTAATAATATTTTGGGATTTGTTGCAAGTGTTCTAATTAGTGCTGCTCTTTGCCTCATTCCTCCTGATAATTCTGAAGGATATTTGTCTTTAAATTCATATAGATTATATTTTTTTAGTAATTCTTCTATATATTCTTTGCTTTCTTTTGATACTTTTCCTTTTATTTCTAGTCCAAAAATCGCGTTACTAAATATTGTCCTCCATTCTAATAAACAGTCTTTTTGTAGCATATAACCTATTTGGTCTGATAATTTTTCTACTTTTTTTCCTTCTAAATAGATTTCTCCTGTTGATTTTTCTTCTAATCCACTTATTATTGATAATAGTGTTGATTTTCCGCATCCACTTGGTCCTATTATGCTTATAAATTCGCCTTTTTTTACTTTTAAATTTATGTTTTTTAAAGCTAAAACTTCTCCTTGTTTTGCTTGATATTTTTTGCTTATATTTTTTAATTCTAGTATTTGTTCCATTTTTTACCTCCTTATCTGCCTACTATATTTTATGTTAATTGTATAAAAAGGTTACGTGGTCAAAAAAAGAATAATTGCTATTTTGCAACTATTCTTCTTTTTTATTTATCAAAATATGTACTTATTCCTTGCATATTTTCAAAATTTTTCTGTCTTAAAATTTCATATGTTATTATTGCTACTGAATTTGATAAATTTAATGACCTTAATGTTGGTAGCATTGGTATTCTTATTGTTTTTGTGTTTAAGTATTTTTCTAAAAGCCATTCTGGTAGCCCTTTTGTTTCTTTTCCGTATAATACAAATATTTCATCCATTTTTGAGTAATCTATGTCTGTGTATTTTGTTTTTCCTTTTGTTGTTGCGAAAAACATGTTGTGTTCTTCTGGTTTGTATTTGTCTAAAAATTCTTCTAGTGAATTATGTTCTTCTATTTCAATTTTATCCCAATAATCTAATCCTGCTCTTTTTACTGATTTTTCATCTAATTTAAATCCTAATGGATGTACTAAATGTAGTTTTGAGCCTGTTATTGCACAAGTCCTTGCGATATTCCCGAGTATTTTGAGGAATCTCGGGTTCAATCATTACCGTATGGAGTATCATGTTTATTACCTCTTTTCGATTTTTATCTATTATTCTTTTATTCTTCATGTTTTAGTATTTTTTCTTTATTTATTTTTTTTAAGTTAATTATTTTAATATTTGTTTTTTGGTAAATATTTAATTATTTTATAGAAATATATAGGCATTTTAAAATAAAGTATAGAAATTTCTTACTTTTTGCTTATTATTTTTTTTATGTTTCCTACTAAATATATTGGTATATTTGTATACCAACCTTGCCATTTATATGTATTTAGAGTTATATTTATTTCTGAATAATTTTGATATTTTTGATGAAACCATCTTAAACTACTGTCTAGTTTGTTTTCTTCTACATTTATTTTTACTGGATAGATTTTTGCTTGATATTGAAATATAAAGTCCATTTGGTATTTCATATTTGTTTCTTTCCAGTAATATATTTGTGTTTCTATTTTGTTTACTAGTTCTTGGATTATAAATTGTTTTTCTAGTGCTCTATTTTCGATTTCAAATATTTTGTTTCCTTGTAATATTATATCTAAATTTAAGTTCATTAAACAACTTAATAATCCTATATCTGTAAGAAATAGTTCACAGTTTGTTATATCTTGATATGCACTCATTGGAAATCTTGGTTTTAATATTTTATTTATTTTGTATACATATCCTCTTTCTTGTAGTATTTTTATTATTGGTTCATATTCGGGTAGTTTTGCACCTTTTTTTATAGTCCTACAGTCAAATTCCTTATTTTCTTTTGTTATTTGTTCTATTGTGCTTGTATATACCGCTTCTAAATTTCCTCCTATTATTTTTCCTTCTTTTTCCATGTCTTTTTGATAAACTTGTATTATTTTCTTTTGGTTTTCTTTTACTTTTGCATAGTTTTTTGTTTCTGCAAAATCTTTTACTACTTCTGGCATGCCTCCTATGTATATATATTTTTTTATATTATTTATATATTTTTTTCCTAATTCTTCTAATTGTTCTATTTCTTCTTTTTCTACTTTTTCTATTTGGTCAAGTTTTTTGGCTAATTCTTCTTCTTTTATTCCATATAAAAACTCTACAAAGTTTAATGGATATAATTTTATTATTTTTATTTTTGATTCTATTTCATTTTCATTTAGACTTGATGATATTATTATTATATCAACTTGTTTGTTGATTTTTAGTAGTTCTTCTAGTTGTTTTTTTGGTTTTATGTTTTCTGCATTGTCTAAAATTATTACTGTTTCTTCTTTTTCTTTAGAAATTTTTTCTTTTAATTGTTCTATGTTTATAATTGTTTCTTCATTTTCTTCGTTTTTTTTGTATGTTATTATGTTTTGGTCAAAAAGTATATAAATAATATTTTTGTATTTTTCTTTGGCAAATGTGCATGCAAGCCATGTTTTTCCTACTTTTTTTGCTCCTTTTATTAAGATTGGTATTTTTGATTTTTGATTTTTCCATTTATATAACTCTGTTATTTTTTCTCTATACATTTTTTCTCCTGATTTTTATTTTGTAATTTTTATTTTGCGATTTTTATTTTGTGATTTTTATCTTGCGATTTTTTGTCTTACATATTCATAAAGAATAATACCTGTTGCAACAGATGCATTTAGGCTTTCTGTTTTTCCGAAGCATTGGTATTTTAACTTTTTGGTTTGCCAATTCTTGTATTTCTTTTTCTACACCATTTGCTTCATTTCCTATTACTATTATTTTTTTATTATATTTTATTTCATAGATACTGTTTTTACCTTGCAAAGATGTTACTACTATTTCATAATTTTGTTTTTGCAGATTTTTTAATGTCTGTTTTAAATCTTCACATTCTATAATATTTACCCTAAATATTGCTCCCATACTAGAGCGTACTACCTTTGGATTGTACACATCTGCTGTTCCTTTTGACACTAATATTTGTGTTAATCCTATACTGTCTACTGTTCTTAATATTGTCCCTAAATTTCCTGGGTCTTGTATATCATCTAATGCTACTATTATTTCTTCTGACCTTATATTTTCTTGTTTTGTGTTGTTTCTTTCTATTACTGCTAGTATTCCTTGTGGGTTTACTACTCCTGTTATTGATTCAAATACTTTGTTTGTAACATATATGCATTCATATTTTGCAATTTCATACATTTGCTCTTTAGATATAATACTTGTTTTTTCGCAGTCATCACATATTATTATTTGTTTTATTTGGCATTTTTCTTGTATTGCTTCTTCTATCATTTTTATGCCTTCTACTACATATTCTTTATTTTCATCTCTGTATTTTTTATCTTTTAGCTTTTTTATGTGTTTTATCAATTCATTATCTTTACTTGTTATTATTTTCATCTAAAATCTCCTCACATAAATTCTAATGTTGTTCGGACATTGGGGACAGGCGTTTTTGTCCGGATTCTCGGATGTTTGGGACAGGCGTTTTTGTCCGGATTTCCGGATGTTTGGGACAGGCGTTTTTGTCTGGATTTCCGGATGAAATCGCCTGTCCCTATTGTCCGATTTTGTGAACGAAATGGAGTGTCCCTAACGTTCATTTTTTAAAAATTCTGTTACGTCATTTAATATTTGTCTTTCGTGATTTGAACCGATTTCTAGTGTTATCATTGGTTTTATTCCTGGTGAAAATTTTATTTTGTTTTTATATTTTTTTATTAGTTCTTCTATGTTGATATTAAATTTGTTTTGTGTGAATGTAAATACTACTGCTGTTTTTTTGCTCATTATTTTTGTTATGTATAGTTTTTTTGCTAAGTATTTTATTCTTGCTATATCTAGTAAGTTTTCTAGTTCTGGTGGCATGTTTCCGAATCTGTCTATTATTTCGTCTATTACATTTTGTATGTCTTCTTCGTTTTTGCATAGTGCTATGTTTTGGTATATTTCTATTTTTTGACTTCCGTCTGATATGTATTCATCTGGGATGTAACTTGTTACATTTAGGTCTATTTGTATGTCTACTTCTTCTTCTACCGTTTCTCCTTTCATTTCTTTTACAACTTCGTCTAGTAAATTGCAATATGTGTCATATCCTACTTGTTCTAGGTGACCTGATTGTATTTCTCCAAGTAGACTACCTGCTCCTCTTATTTCTAGGTCTCTCATTGCTATTTTAAATCCTGAACCAAATTCTGTGAATTCTTTAATTGCTTTTAGCCTTTTGTCTGCTACTTCTGATAACATTTTGTCTCTTTTATATGTTATATATGCATATGCTTGTCTGTCTGACCTTCCTACTCTTCCTCTTATTTGATATAGCTGTGCTAGTCCCATTCTGTCTGCATTTTCTACTATTATTGTGTTTGCATTTGGGATGTCTATCCCTGATTCTAGTATTGTTGTACATACTAATACATTTGTTCTTTTTTCTATAAAGTCTTTCATTATGTCTTCTATTTCTCTTCCTGTCATTCTTCCATGTGCATATGATACACTTGATTCTGGGACTAATCTTGATATATCATCTGCTTTCTTTTGTATATTTTCTACATTGTTGAATATATAGAATACTTGACCATTTCTTTCTAGTTCTTTTGTTATTGCTTCTTTTATTACTTCTTGGTCATATTCTAATACATATGTTTGAACTGGTTTTCTGTTTTGTGGTGGTTCATATATTACTGACATGTCTCTTATTCCTACAATTGACATGTGCATTGTTCTTGGGATTGGTGTTGCTGTCATTGTTAAAACATCTATATTTGCTTTATATTCTTTTATTTTTTCTTTTGCTTTTACTCCAAATCTGTGCTCTTCATCTATTATTAGTAGTCCTATATCTTTAAATTCTATGTCTTTACTAAGTAGTCTGTGTGTTCCTATTACTATGTCTACTTCTCCTAGTTTTAAGTTTTTTATTGTTTCTTTTTGTTGTTTTTGACTTCTAAATCTGTTTAATAAATCTACTTTTATTGGGAAGTCTTTCATTCTTTCTTTAAATTCTTGATATTGTTGGTCTGCTAGTACTGTTGTTGGTACTAAATATGCTACTTGTTTATGGTCCATTACTGCTTTAAATGCTGCTCTTATTGCTACTTCTGTTTTTCCATATCCTACGTCTCCACATAATAATCTGTCCATTGGTCTTTGTGATTCCATGTCTTTTTTTACTTCTTCTATACATCTTAATTGGTCTTCTGTTTCTTGGTATGGAAATTTTGCTTCAAATTCTGCTTGCCATGGTGTATCTGGGCTAAATGCAAATCCTTTTGATTTTTCTCTTTTTGCATATAATTCTATTAACTCTCTTGCTACTTGTCTTAAATTTTTCTTTACTTTTGCTTTTGTTTCTGACCATTCTTTGCTTCCTAGTTTGTTTATTTTTGGACTTATTGTGTCTCCACCAATATATTTTCTTATACTGTCTAATTGGTTTGTTGGGACATATAATATGTCATCATTTTGATATTTTATTTTTATATAGTCTTTTGTTGTTCCATCTGCTGTTATAGTATTTACTCCTATGTATATACCTATTCCATATGTTCTATGTACTACATAGTCTCCTACTTTTAGGTCTGCAAATACTACTTTTTCTCCTTCTTTATATGCTTTATTTGCAATTGTTCTTTTTCTTTTTCCACCATCTATTAGATCATCTGCTGATATTACTATTTGGTTTATTTCAAAGTTTTCATACCCTTCTGATAGTTTTCCTAAGCTTATTGTTACTATTTTTTCTTTTGACTTTACTATTATTGTTTTGTCTAATTTTTCTTCTATTTTTGTTGGTATTTCTTCTTTTTCTAATATTTCTTTTAATTTCTTTGCTTTTTCTTTTGTTTCTACTAATATATATATGTTTTTTTCTTCTTGTAAAGCATTTTTTAAGTCTGTAAATAGACTTTCTATTTCACTTTTATAATAGTTTATTTCTCTATATTCAAATGTGTATTTTTCTGATTGCTTTTTTGTTATTATGTCTTGTTTATTAAGATATATTACATTTTTATTTTCTTTTTCTAATTTTTCTTCTACTACATCATATGGTATTATATCATTTAATGCTTGTGGTACTATTTTTTCTTTTTCTATTAGTGCTTTACTTAAGTTATTTGTGTCTTGAATTATATTTATTGCTCTTTGTTTTATTTTGCTTTCTTCATCAAGTGCAATTACATAGTTCTCGTTTAAGTATTCTAGCAATGTTTCTTGGTTTTTATAAAATTCATCAAAATATTTATCTATTTTACTTATATAATTTCCTGCTTTTATTTGTTCTATGTCTTCTTCTATAATTTCTTCTTGTTTTTCACTTGTTATGTTTTTCCTTATTTTTTTGCATATTTCTTCTATTGATGTTTCTAGTATATATTCATGTGCTGGATATATTTCTATTTTGTCTAATGTATTTATTGACCTTTGGCTCATTATGGCAAAATTTCTTATTGAGTCTATTTCATCTCCCCAAAATTCAATTCTTACTCCTATTTTTTCATCTATAGATATGTCTAATATTCCACCTCTTATGCTGAATTGTCCTCTTCCTTCTATTAGGTCACATCTTACATATCCTAAATTTACTAGTTTTTGTTTTATTTGTTCTAGTGAATATACTTCTCCTATTTTAAATTTTATTGTGTTTTTAAATATTGTTTCTTTTGATGGTAATTTTTGCATTATTGCTTCTATTGTTGTTACTATTATTGGTGTTTTTTTATCTTTTATTTTATTTAAAGTTTCTATTCTTTCATATGGTAAGTCTTTGCTTTCTGCTATATAGTCATATGTTACTATTTCTTTTTTTGGGAATACTATTGTTTTTTCTGTGAATGTTTTTAGATTTTCTGCTATCTTTCTTGCTTGTATTTCATTATATGTTATTATTAAAATTGGCTTTTTTGCATATTCATTTATTCCTAGTAATATTTGAATCATTCCAACGTCAGTTAAGCCCGATATATCTATCGGACTTTTTTTATTTTCTATTTGTTTTATTAAGTCTACAAATTTATTGGATTTACCTAGTTCCCCTAATATTGTGTTCATGGTATCGCCCCTTGTTTTTTAGTATTTTTATAGTACCATAATTTGCAAGTTTTTTCAACATTTTCTCATTAAAATTTAGAAAATAACTTTCATTATTATGTAGAGTAGCCTCAAAGAAGTTATATTATAAGTTTTTAAATTTTTTGTGTGATTGGAATGCTTGTAGCCCTTCTTAAGATAGAATAAATGAGGAAGCGCGAAGGATGTAGCGAGAGGCTCGTTTGTTCTATCTTTA
>CAJFJM010000049.1 GCA_904384245.1 uncultured Clostridia bacterium | reverse complement strand
GGGCTATTTGTTTTTTTATTAATTTAATTATATTCAAACAGGGATTTTAAGGACCGTCCCCCAATCCCTTTTTGTCTCGTCCCCTAATCCATGTTTCCGGGTCCGTCCCTAAATCCCTATTTTAAAAAAAGGAGATAAAGCGAATGTCAGATTTTGTACATTTACACATACATAGTGAATTCAGTCTATTAGACGGAGCAAACAGAATAAAAGACTTACCAGTAAGAGCAAAAGAGCTAGGAATGAAAGCAATGGCCATAACAGATCATGGAGTAATGTATGGAGCAATTGACTTTTATAAAGCATGTAAAAAAGAAGGAATCAAGCCAATAATAGGATGTGAGGTATATGTTGCACCACGTTCAAGATTTGATAAAGAACCAAATATAGATAATAAATATTATCACTTGATATTACTTGCAAAAAATAATCAAGGATATAAAAACTTAAGTAAATTAGTATCATTGGGATTTGTAGAAGGTTATTACTACAAACCACGTATAGATTTAGAAATACTAGAAAAATATCATGAAGGAATAATTTGCCTAAGTGCATGTTTAGCAGGAGCTGTAAACCAAGCACTATTAAATGGTCAAGAAGAAAAAGCAGAAGAAGTAGCACTATGGCATAAAAGAGTATTTGGAGAAGATTATTACATAGAAATTCAAAATAATGGAATAGCAGAGCAAGTGCTAGCAAACCAAAAACTAGTAAAACTTGCAAGAAAATTGGATATTCCACTTGTTGCAACAAATGATGCACACTACTTAAAAAAAGAAGATGCATATAATCATGAAGTACTATTATGCATACAAACAGGAAAAAGAATGAGTGACCCAGACAGAATGAGATTTGACACAGATGAATTATATGTAAAATCACCAGAAGAGATGTCAGAATATTTTAATGCATTTCCAGATGCCATAGAAAATACAGTAAAAATTGCAGATAAATGCAATGTAGAATTTGAATTTGGACATACAATCCTTCCAAATTATGATGTTCCACCAGAATATCCAACACATTATGACTACTTTAAAAAACTTTGTGATGAAGGAATAAAAAAGAGATATGGAGAAAATCCAAGCAAAGAAATATTAGATAGAGCAGAATATGAAATTGGTGTAATAAAAAAGATGGGATATGTAGATTATTTCCTAATTGTATGGGATTTTATTCATTATGCAAAAACACATAATATCCCAGTAGGACCAGGCCGTGGGTCAGGAGCTGGCTCAATAATAGCATATGCAATAGAAATAACAGACATAGACCCAATGAAATATGGACTACTTTTTGAAAGATTTTTAAATCCAGAAAGAATTAGTATGCCAGACTTTGACGTAGACTTTTGCTATGAACACAGACAAGATGTAATAGACTATGTTTCAAGAAAATATGGACATGACCATGTATCACAGATTATAACATTTGGAACAATGTCAGCAAGAATGGTAATAAGAGATGTAGCAAGAGTATTAGATGTACCATATTCAGAAGCAGACTCACTTGCAAAAATGATACCAAATGAATTACACATAACAATAAAAAAAGCATTAGAACAAAACAAAGAACTAAACAATTTATATGAAAATGACGAAAATGTAAAAAATCTATTAACAATAGCCATGGGATTAGAAGGAATGCCAAGACAGGCTTCAACACATGCATGTGGAATAGTAATAACAAAAGACCCAGTAGACACATATGTTCCATTATATGTAAGAGATAATCAAATATCAACACAATATATAATGACAACATTAGAAGAATTAGGATTACTTAAAATGGACTTCTTAGGTTTAAGAACATTAACAGTAATTCAAGACACAATAGACTTAGTAAAAAAGAATAGAGGCATAGATGTAGAATTTGACAAAGAAATGGCAGACCCAAAAGTATATAAACTATGGCAAGAAGGAAAATCATGTGGAATATTCCAATTTGAGTCACAGGGAATGACAAACTTCATGAAAGAACTAAAACCAGACTGTCTAGAAGATTTAATAGCAGGAGTTTCATTATACAGACCAGGCCCAATGGACCAAATACCAAGATATATAAAAGGAAAGCAAAATCCAGGACATAATGAATACACACATCCAAGTCTAGAACCAATATTAAATGTAACATATGGATGTATGGTATATCAAGAACAAGTAATGCAAATAGTAAGAGATTTAGCTGGATACTCTCTAGGAAGAGCAGACTTAGTAAGAAGAGCAATGGGAAAGAAAAAACTAGATGTTATGGCAAAAGAAAGAGAAGTTTTCATAAATGGACAAGTAGATGAAGAAGGAAATATAGTAGTACCAGGATGTGTAAGAAATGGAATAGATGCAGAATCAGCAAATAAAATATTTGATGAAATGGCAGAATTTGCAAAATATGCATTCAATAAATCACATGCAGCATGTTATGCAGTAGTAGCATATAGAACAGCATATCTAAAAGCATATTATCCAGCAGAATTCATGGCAGCAACATTAAATAGTTTTTTAGGAAATCTAGACAAAATTCCACAATACATAGATGAATGTAAAAATTTAGGAATAGAAATATTAAAGCCAGATATAAACAAAAGTGAAGCAAAATTCACAGTAGAAGACGGAAAAATAAGATTTGGTCTAGGAAGTGTAAAGAATGTAGGAACAGTTCCAGTTGATAATATAGTAAAAGAAAGAAATGAACATGGAGAATATAAATCATTTACAGAATTTTGTGAAAGAGTAGCTGATGAAGCAGTAAATAAAAAATGTATAGAAAGTTTAATAAAAGCAGGTGTATTTTCGGAGTTCCCTCAAACAAGAGCAACACTTTTAGCATCATTTGAATCAATAATGGATTCTATACAAAGTAATAATAAAAAAGGATTAAATGGTCAAGTTTCAATGTTTGACTTAGGAACAGAAGAGCAGAAAGAAGAAATGCAAGAAAAGAAATACAGTTTTGAAGAACACCAAGAATTTTCAAATAAAGAATTATTATCAATGGAAAAAGAAATGCTAGGTATATATATATCTGGCCATCCATTAGAAAAATTAAGAACACAAATAGAAAAAGAAACAACAATATCAACAAAAGAAATTCGAGAAATGGAAAATCAGGTAAGTATGGAACAAGGCTTAGGGCAAGAAAATGAAAATAATATCAAGCCAAAATATCAAGATGGACAAAGAGTAAAATATGCAGGAATTATAACATCAATAAAGAAAAAATACACAAAAAATAATAAAATAATGGCATTTGTTACTATTGAAGACTTATATGGAACAATGGAAGTAATAGTATTTGAAAATGCATATCTTAAGGGAAAAGAAGCATTAGTAGAAGAAAATATTGTAATGGTTGATGGAAGATTAAGTATAAGAGAAGATTCAGATATAACAATAATTGCAAATGAGGTAAAAAATTTTGGAGAAACAAACCAAAAATCTTTATTATTAGATATTACAACAGCTTCAGAAGAAGAAAAAAAGAAATTAAGAGGAGCATTAAGATATTTTGCAGGAGATAGAAATAATATAAATATAGGAGTCAAAATTGGAGAAGAAATAAAATCTTGTGGACAAATTTATTTGAATGATGAGATTTTAGAATTGTTTAAAGAAATTTTTACTGAAAGTAAAATTTATTTGACTAATTCATAAATATGTGATATTATTATTTACATAATGTAACTGTTAACCATGGCACTTTTTTGTGCCATTTTCTCAAGAAAAGGAGAAGGGAAAATGAAGAAAAACGAAGAAAACAGAATTGAAAAAATTCGGGAACAGATGGTAGATGATGCGAACAGAGATATCGAAGTCGCAAAATTTATGCGACTTTTGGAGTCTTATTGTTGGATGTTCTTTTATGAAACAGAGAGCTTCCAGAAGGATCCGGCACTGGTAAAGTGCTATAGAAAGCTACTGAAGGATTCTGGATTATCTCCGGAACTTAAAGAAAAGTATGCAATCTAATCAACTGCCAGAAAGATGCTTTTGGGGATTCAGCTGAATCCCCAAAAGTAAAATCATATAAACAAGGAGAATAAAAATGTATTTAATAGTAGGGTTAGGAAATCCAGAAGAACAATATGCAAATACAAGACACAACATGGGATTTGATACTATAAATGAAATAGCAAAAAGATATAATATAGAAGTAAAAAAAAATAACTTTGATGGTATATATGAAAAGACAAAAATAGAAGAAAAAGATGTAATACTATTAAAACCACAAACTTATATGAATTTAAGTGGTAAATCTATAAAAAAAGTTGTTGATTTTTATAAAATTCCAATAGAAAATATAATAGTTATATATGATGACATGGATATAGACAAAGGAATTATAAAAATAAGAAAAAAAGGTGGTCCAGGTTCACACAATGGAATGAAATCAATTGTAAATGAGTTGCAATCAACAGATTTTCCAAGAATAAGAATAGGAATTGGAAAACCAGAATTTTTACCAGATAAAATAAATTATGTAATAGGACCAATTTTTACAGATGAAAGAAAAATTCTAGACGAAGGAATAAAAAAGGCAGCAGATGCAGTAATAGAAATCTTAAAAAATGGAATAGATACTGCAATGAATAAATTTAATTAAAAAGTAAAATTATCTTTGAAAGGCATTATAAAGTTTTTAAGGCAAAAATCTATATAAGATTAAGAAAAAAGAGAAAATTTTTTATATAAAAAATAAGAAGCATAAAAATTTTAGCAAGAAAGGAAATAAAATGTTAGAAGTTTTAGTTAGTAAAAAGAATGAAGAAAAGAAAATAGCATTATTAGAAAATGGAAATTTAGTAGAATATTATGAAGATAATGATATATCAGACAGAAAAGAAGGTAATATATATTTAGGACAAGTAAAAGACATAGTAAAAGGAATGCAATCAGCATTTGTGGATATTGGAATAGGTAAGAATAGTTTTATACATTTAAAAGATATATTGCCAAAAGTAGATGAAACAAAAACTGAAAAAGAAACAAAATTAAATATAGAAGATGTAGTAAAAGTAAATCAAAAAATTTTAGTACAAATAAAAAAAGACAGCAATGCTCAAAAAGGAGCAAGAGTTTCTACACATATAAGTATTCCAAGTAAATATATAGTTCTAATGCCAAATACAGATATTATAACAACATCTCAAAAAATACAAGACACAAAAGAAAAAGAAAGACTAAGTAAATTAGTATCAGAAAACTTAGAAAAAGGGTTAGGAGCGGTTATAAGAACATCTGCAGTTGGTAAAAATGAAGAAATAATAAAAGATATAAAAAACACAAAAGCAAAATGGGAAGAAATAAAACAAAAATACGAAAAATCAAAAGAAAATGAAAAATCAGTGCCAGGACTAATTTATGAAGCTGATACTATTTTGTATAAAATGTTAATAGATTTATCAAATAAAAAAATAGAAAGAATAGTTGTTGATAATTCTCAAGAATATGATAATATAAGAAATTTTCTAAATGAAAATGAAGAGTTAAAAAATATTAAATTAGAAAAAAATGAAGCTGATATTTTTAATATATATGATGTAGAAAAACAGCTTGAAAAAATGCAAAAAAGAAAAATTTGGCTTAAATGTGGAGGATTTATAACAATAGATCCAACAGAAGCATTAACTGCAATAGATGTAAATACTGGTAAATACACAGGAACAAAAGATTTAGAACAAACAGTATTTACAGTAAACAAAGAAGCATCAATAGAAATAGCAAAACAACTAAGATTAAGAGATATAGGTGGAATTATAATAATAGATTATATAGATATGAACAAAGAAGAAAATAAACAAAAAATCCAAAATATATTAGAAGAAAAACTAAAAGAAGACAGAAGTAAAACACAAGTAGAAGGTTTTACAAAATTAGATTTAATGGAAATGACAAGAAAACATATATGTAGTCATAAGTAGAAAAGGAGAAAAAGCAAAATTGAAAGTAGGATTTGTATCTTTAGGATGTAGTAAAAATTTAATAGACACAGAAATAGCAATAGGAAAATTTAAAAATAACAATTATAAGATTGTAAATAATCCATCAGAAGCAGAGATTATAGTAATAAACACATGTGGATTTATTGATTCTGCCAAAGAAGAAGCAATAAATACGATTTTAGAAATGGCAGAATATAAAAAGCAGAAATGTAGATATTTAATAGTAATGGGATGTTTAGTACAAAGATATTGTGAAGATTTAATAAAAGAATTACCAGAAGTTGATTTATTTATAAAATTAGAAGACTATGATAATTTTTGGAATATAATAGAAGACTTAATAAAAAGAGATATAGTAACAAAAACAAAACAAAAATTAAGTAACAAAATTTCAGAAATGAAACCATTACCAATGGCAACTTCTGAAGAATTTATGGACAGAGTTATAACAACAGGAGATAATTATGCATATATAAAAATAGGAGAAGGATGTAGTAATAGATGTACATATTGTGCAATCCCATATATAAGAGGTCCATTTGTAAGCAGAAAAATGGAAGAAATCATAGAAGAAGCAAAAATGCTAGCAAAAAAAGGAATAAAAGAATTGATAGTAATAGCACAAGACACAACAAAATATGGAATAGACATATATGGAGAAGGCAAGCTTGCAGAATTATTAAATAAATTAAGCAAAATAGAAGGAATACAATGGATTAGATTTTTATATTCATATCCAGAAGGGATAACAGATGAGCTAATACAAGAAGTTGCTCAAAACAAAAAAATAGCAAAATATTTTGATATTCCAATACAACATATATCAGATTCAATATTAAAGAAAATGAACAGAAAAACATCCAAAAAACAAATAACAGAACTACTAGAAAAAATAAGAACACAAATACCAGAAGTAACATTAAGAACAAGTTTAATTGTAGGTTTCCCGGGAGAAACAGATGACGATTTTAAGGAACTACAAGAATTTGTAGCACAAGCAAAATTTGACAAACTAGGAGCATTTATGTATTCAAAAGAAGAAGGAACACCAGCAGAAAAACTACCAAACCAAATACATAAAAACACAAAAAAATCAAGATATAACAAAATAATGCAAGAACAACAAAAAATATCAAAACAAAATCTAGAAAACAAAATAGGAAAAACATATGACGTCTTAATAGAAGAAATATCTTTTGACAAAAAATTTCTAATAGGAAGAACAATGCAAGATGTACCAGAAATAGACGGATTAGTATATGTAAAAGTACAAGAGAATGATTTAGCAGTAGAACAAAAAATTGGACAAATAATAAAATGCAAAATTACAGAAGTAAGCAATTATGATCTAATAGGGATTTAGGGACGGTCCTGCCAATCCCTCCTAGGAGGGATTTTGGGGACGGACCTTAAAATTTTTAGTAATTTTTATTCTAATATTTTTTATTATGTCAAATAGTTGGTTTATTTCCGAATGTAGAACAAACGAGCCTCTCGCTACATCCTTCGCGCTTCCTCATTTATTCTATCTTAAGAAGGGCTACAAGCATTCCAATCACACAAAAAATTTTAAAAAATTATAGTATAACTTCTCTCTGAGGCTTCTCTACAAGAATAAGATTGTGAATGTAATTATATGTAGGTATAACTTTTTCTTGAGGTTTCTTTACAAGAATAAGATTGTGAATGCAATTATATGTAGTTATAACTTGTTTTAGAGATTTCTTTACAAAAAAAGCTTTGAATTGTAACAATTAAAAATGTGAATAGAAATGATTTTTTACTTTTAGATTAACGTTTTTCAATATATATTGATTATAAATTAATTAGTTATTGAATAGTATTGTAATAAGAAGTTAAAAATATGGAAAAAAAT
The DNA here is from genome assembly GCA_904384245.1 of uncultured Clostridia bacterium. Classification (GTDB taxonomy): domain Bacteria; phylum Bacillota; class Clostridia; order TANB77; family CAG-508; genus CAG-269. The sequence goes on along the minus strand of CAJFJM010000049.1, from coordinate 10,886 downwards.
GTAAAAGATGTATTTACATTTAAATCAACATATGATACAATTTGGAAAAATATGGAATTGAAAAATTCGGAAAGGAGAGTATATGTTAGTAAAAATTAAGCCAAGCAAGTCGTGGAAAGACTGCAATACACATTTTATTAAGGCAGTGAAAGATGAGTGGTACAAAAGTTTAGTAGAAATTGAAAACATGATTTCTAAGTACACAATGTTATTTTATATTGATAAAGGATTAAAAATGATGCACCTACCAATTACAACAGGTTCAATATCAAGTCCAATGGGACTAGGAAGTGATTCTTTACCAGTAAAAGTAAATTTAAGTGGATGTGACACATATTTAGCAGATTCAATGCAATTTGCATTAGAATATGGATGTAGATTTTTTGAAAAAGGAGCATGGTATATAATGCCATCATTCAGAGGAGAAAAGGAGGATGAAAGACACCTAAGTCAGTTTTATCATAGTGAAGCAGAAATACCTGGGACATTAGATGATGTAATAAATTTAGTAGAAGAATATTTAAAATATTTATGTGTAAATATATTAGAAGAATATGAAGAAAAAATTGTAGAAATAGCAGGAACAACAGAACATATAAAAAGATTTATAAATTTAAAGGAAGTGCCAAGAGTTACATTTAATGAAGCAATAAACATATTAGAGGATAATGAAAAATATATTACTCACAGTGAATATGGTTTTAGAAATATTACAAAAACAGGCGAAAAAGCTTTGATGCAATATTTTGAAGGTTTTGTTTGGTTAACAAATTTTGACTCTATGGCAGTTCCTTTTTATCAAGCTACAATAAATGATGGAAAAATAGCAAAAAATGCAGATTTATTGATAGGAATAGGAGAAACTGTAGGAGCAGGAGAAAGGCATGAAACAGGTGATGAAGTCAGAAAATCATTAGATATGCATCAAGTAAAAGAAGGATATGATTGGTATATAAAAATGAAAGATATCTATCCATTAAAAACATCAGGTTTTGGTATGGGTATAGAAAGATTTATATTATGGCTTACAAAACAAGATGATATTAGAGACTGTCAAATACTTCCAAGATTTAATGGAGTAAATATTATTCCATAATTATAGATATAACTTATATAAGAAAAATATTTAAAATACGTAAAAATTTAAAGCTATATTAGTAACATATTTAAAATTTGTAATCAAAAATTATATTCATTTTTATATGTAAATTTTCTTATTATACAAAGATAAAATCTCCGTAAATTTAAAATAAAAGCAAATTATTTTTATAAATTGAAATTTAAATTTATAGAAGGAAAGGAATGATTAAATATGAAAGAAATAAAAGATTTAACACCAGAAGACATAAAAAGTATGAGCTATAATGAAATAATAGGATTAGTTAGAGAAACAAACAGAACACCAGGAGGATTAAAAACAATCCGTCAAGTATGTGAAAAATTATTATTAAATTCAAATAGTAAAATATTAGACATAGGAACAAGTACAGGACATTCGGCATTAGAATTTAGTAGACTACTAAATTGTGAAGTAATTGGAATAGATATAAATCCAATGAGCTTAGAAACAGCTAAAGAAAGGCTAAAACGTTTTAACTTAAATAATGCAAAATTTATTTTAGATGATGCAACAAAAATGTCTTTTGAAGATAATTATTTTGACGTAGTTTTTGCAGGAAATGTTACATCATTAGTAAGTGATAGAGATGCAGCGTTAAAAGAGTATTGGAGAGTTTTAAAGCCAAGTGGATATTTAGTAGCTGTACCAATGTATTACATAAAAAAGCCATCAGAAAAATTAGTAGAAGATGTAAGAAAAGCAATTCAAGTTAATATAACAGCACTATATAAAGATGATTGGAAAAAATTCTTTGTAAGAGAAGAAGATGAAATATTTGAAGAATTAGATTATCAATTTAAAAGATGTACCGATGAAGAAATAAACGATTTCTGCCAAAAAATTCTACAAAGAGAGCATCTAAAAGAATTATCTAAAGAAAGTTTTGAAACATTAAGCAAATGTTATTATGAATTTATGCATTTATTTAATGAAAATAATAGTCATATGGGATTTACAATATTTATGTTAAGAAAAAAAGAAGAAGATATTTTTAATGACCCAGAATTATATCATAGTACATTAAGGATTTGATAGTAAAATATTGGAAGTTTTATGCACATAAGAGCTTTTTAGCGAACTTAGAAAGAAAATAATAATTTACTTGTGAAATTTGTAGCAGGTATACAAATATTTTTAGCTAACTTAGAAAGAAAAGAATTTAAAATTCAAAAAAGATAAGAAAAAATATTATAATTTAAAATGTATTTAGTAAAAAGAAAGGATTTAAAGTAGTAATGAATAAAGGAATATCAATAATTTCTCCAGCAAGTAGCTTTTTAAAAGATTATCCAAATAGAGTAAAACAAGGATGTGACTTTTTAAAAAGCCAAGGATTTAATGTAAAAATTGAAAAAAATGCCATAAAAAACGATTCATATTATTCTGCAAGTATAGAGGAAAGAGTTGAAGATATAAACAATGCATTAAATGATAAAGACATAAATTATATAATGGCAAGTATAGGAGGATATAATTCAAATCAAATACTAAGAAATTTAGATTACAATAAAATATCTCAAAGCAATAAAATATTTTGTGGATATAGTGATATAACATGTTTAATTTTAGCAATATACAGCAAAACTAAAAAAATTGCACTTCATGGACCAACATTTTTACCAGAAATATGTGAATATCCAAAGACATATGACTATACATGGAAATATTTTTTAGAAGCATTAAATTTTAATCCTATAGAATATAAAGAGCCAACATATGTGGTAAAAGAATTTGTAGATTGGAAAATACAAGAAGAAAAACTTGTAGAAAGAAAAAAAGAAGCCAATAACGAAAAATGGACAATAAACAAAAAAGGAAAAGCAGTAGGAAAAATAATAGGAGGAAATTTATCAAGTATTTTAACAATTGTAGGGACAGAATTTTTACCATTAGAAATATTTAATGATAAAATATTGTTTTTGGAAGATACAAATATAGAAATACCAGAATTTGACTCATTTATGCAATCATTAAAATTAAGAGGAATTTTTGAAAATATTAAAGGACTTATAATAGGAAAATTTGATAATTCTAAAAACAATTCAGAAGTAGAGGGATTTTTAAATGTATTTTTTAAGGAATATAATTTTCCAATTATATATAATGTTGATTTAGGACATACAAACCCAATGATAACAATACCAATTGGATCAACAGCACTTTTAGAATGTGGTGAAAATGGAAGGATAAATTTTAAAATATTAAGTTATTAACTTTAAGTTATTGATTATTAGATGGAAGTTATTAGTTATTAGGTTTAAGTTATCAGTATTGGATATTATAAAAAAACGGTTATGTTTAGGGAATAAATTAAATTGGAGGATAATAAATGATAGTATATGATAAAAATAAAAAAGCAATTTTAAATCCAGAAGACATGAACAAAAATGCTAAAAAAATTAGTGAACATTGTATTTTATGTTTTTTTAATGATGTTTTAGAAAAACTAGAGAAAAACAAAGAAATAAAAAAAGTAGGTGAATTAAATTCAACACTTGGAAAACACCCAATATATGAATTTAAATATAATGAAAAAATAATAAATGCATTTAATCCAGGCTTAGGAGGACCAATGTCAGCTGGATTTTTAGAAGAACTAATAGCTCTAGGTTGCAAAAATTTTATTGCATGTGGAGGAGCAGGAGTATTAGATTCAAAAATAAAAATGGGACAATTAATTGTGCCAACAGAAGCTGTAAGAGAAGAAGGAACATCATACCACTATATAGAAGCAGATAAAAAAATAAAAGTAAAACAAGAAGTTTTAAAAATAATAGAAAAAGTTTTAAAAGAAAAAGATATAAGTTATATCAAAGGAAAAATATGGACTACAGATGCAATTTACAGAGAAACAGAGCAGAAAATACATGACAAAAAAGAAGAAGGATGTATAGCAGTAGAAATGGAATTTGCAAGTATGCTCGCAGTGTCTATATTTAGAGATATCAATTTTGGTCAAATATTATATGGAGGAGATGACCTTGATGGAGAAATATGGAAATATAGGAATTGGCGTGAAAATGAGAGTATTCAAAACAAAATGTTTTGGCTATGTGCAGATATATTAAAAGAACTATGCTGATTTTTTAAAAATATAACAGTAAATCAAAAAGAAAGAAGAATGTTAATGGGAATATTAGAAAATAAAGTATGTATAATAACAGGAGCAGCCTCAGGAATAGGCAAAGCAACAACTGAAAGTTTTATAGCAGAAGGAGGAAAAGTATATGCAATAGATATAAAAGAAATCAAAAATACTAAAGTAAAAGAAAAATATTTATGTGACATTAGAGATTATAATAAACTAGAAGAAATCATAAATAGCATTTATCAAAAAGAAGGAAAAATAGATGTATTATTTAACATAGTAGGAATCCATTCCATAGGAACAGTAGAAAGCACAAAAACAAGTGATTTTAAAGAAGTGTTAGATGTAAATTTATGGGGCTGTATCAATATCTTAAAAATAGTATTACCAATCATGAAAAAACAATTAAAAGGTACAATTATTTTACCAGGTTCAGACCAGTCATATATAGCCAAAACAGACAGCTGTGCTTATGGAGTAAGTAAAATGGCAATTTCAGGACTGACCAAAAGTGTAGCACTAGACTATGCAAAATATAATATCAGAGTAAATAGCATATGTCCAGGACCTGTTGATACACCAATGTATAACAAAACAGTAGATTATATTCTAGAAAATTATGAAGAGTATAACAATAAAGAAGAATTATTAAAAATTTTAGCACAAAGGCAACCAATGGGAAGAATTGCCAAACCAGAAGAAATTGCCAACTTAGTAGCATTTTTAGCATCAGACAAAGCAAGTTTTATGACTGGCAGTGAAGTAAAAATAGATGGAGGCTCAACAATAGGAACTTTGTAAATGTTGGGTGAATGTTGGGGAATGTTGGGGACACTCCATTTTGTCACAAATTAAAAGTTATGAACATAAGGTGAACATTAGGGACACTCCATTTTGTTCACAATTTAAAAGTTATAAGCTAGAAGAAATAAGGAAAGAAGGGAAGATATAAAAGATGAGAAGCATATTTGAATATAAATATAAATCTAATCTTATAGATATAATGGAATTTTTAAAAAATAAAAAAATTGAATATATAGAAATTCCTCCAATAATCCCAAAACACGCTGAAATGTATTTACCATTGCAAAAAGAATTTAGCAATAAAGGAATTTATACAATTGCAAGTTTTAATATAAATTTTAACATAATAAATAAAGTACTTATTGAGAGAAAAGTAAAGAATTGCTATACAGCTGTAAAAGGAGTGTATAAAAATAAAGAATCAACATATATTTATATTCAATGTACAGATATAGAAGAAAATGTAAAACAAGAAATTTTAAAATATATAAAAGATAATAAATATAATTTTAAGGCAGAAGACAAAGAAAAGCAAATAAAAATTGTCTTAGAAATATACGATATATAGTAAACCAACTTAAATATTTTATTAAATTTATTAATATAAAATAAAAATGCAGATATCAAAAGATAATCTATTTATAGAGACAGGAGGTGATGTTATGAATTATAAAACAGCTCTAACAAATTTAGATTTAGTTTATCCAGACGGAGTAGCAAAAGGATTTCCGCTGTGGACAGAAAAAGGAATAGAAATTCAAAATAAAACTACAAATATATTTTTAGAGGTATTTTCAGATATAAAGAAAGTAGCAATAAACTATCCAAATCAAATACAAAATTTAGATGAATTTTCCAAAAAATACAAAGATAGAATAGATAAATATGATAGCAGTTTGCCAATATTTAATGTAAATAAAGAGAATAAACTATTTATAACAGACAATCTGCCATATAACTTAAAAAAGATGGACCAAGAAAAAATTGATGCAATGCTAACATATTATTATGTATTAAGGCTACTAAATTCTAAACAAATACCAATGAGCAGAGACTATTATATTTCTCCATTATTGCAATTTAATATAGCAATTGGTAATAGACAATGGAATATAACAGATATAATAGATATAAGAGAAATTGGAAAAATAAAAAATAAACTAAAGAAAACAGAAAGGAGTAAAACAGGAAAAATAGAAATAAAAGAGGAGAGAGAAAAAGAGCAACTAAAAATAAAAGAAATAGAAGAAAAAGAAATAATTAAAACAAAAAAAGAAGCGGTCAATTATATAATAAATAAAATGCAAGAATTTTGTAAAAAAATAAATTTACCAGTAGTAATATTAGAATATCCGGGAGTTGAAGGATATTCAGAAAAAGTATTTATGGTCAGTGCATTAAATCAAAAAATGGAAACACAAACAATCCTGCAATGTAGTTTATTATCAAATGAATTATTAGAATCATTTAATATATCCCAAAATTTAAGGAACAAATATGTTTTTGACATAGGATATAGTCAAAAAATTTTTGCATATTTAGCAGATAACAATATGGACAAATATGGAATGAGATTACCAAGTATCTATAACAAAAAAGATATTGCAATAATATATAACACAGAAAGTGAGATTATAAAGAGATTAAAAAATCAAGAAGAAATATCTAAAACAACATATTTTGACAATAATCTAGGCAAGAAAAAATTAAAGACAATAAGAAACTATTACATGAACAAAGGAATAAGAACAATCTTAATTCAAAACTATAAAGAACAAAAAGAATTTTACATAGTATATTCTATAGACCAAGAACCAAATACATTATTTACATATGAAGAAATTTATCTAAAAATAATAAAAGATAAATCAGAATTAGATGAATTTTATTACACAAAAATGAATAACAAGCTAGAAGAAATAAGGCAAAAAGGCTATTCATATGTTAGTGAATTCAAAAACAAAGGAGAAGTTATTAAAGTAAATAGTTAAAAATTTATACATATCTCTAATAAATCAGATAGAAGGAGGAAAAATGAAGTATTCAAAAGATATTGATAAAAAATGGCAAAAAAAATGGAAGGAGGAGAATTTATATAAATATAATCCAGAAGAAGAAAAAGAAAAATTTTATACAATGGAAATGTTTTCATATCCATCTGGAGCAAATTTACATTTAGGACACTGGTTTAATTTTGCACCTGCTGACTCTTTTGCTAGATTTAAGACCATGCAAGGATATAATGTATTTCATCCTATGGGATTTGATGCTTTTGGGCTTCCAGCAGAAAATTATGCTATAAAAACAGGTATACATCCTGAAGATTCAACTATAAAAAATATAGAAACAATGAAAAGACAACTAGAAGAGATGGGAGGCACTTATGATTGGGACTATTCTGTAGAAACCTGTATGCCTAATTATTATAAATGGACTCAATGGATTTTTACAAAATTATATGAAAATGGATTAGCATATAAAAAAGAAGCACCAGTTAATTGGTGCAGTAGTTGTAAAACAGTTTTAGCAAATGAGCAAGTAATAGATTGCAAATGTGAAAGATGTGGTACTGTAGTAGAAAGAAAAAAGATGAGTCAATGGTTCTTTAAAATTACAGATTATGCTGAAGAATTATTAGACGGTCTAAAAGATTTAGATTGGCCAGAATCCACAAAAAAGATACAAACTAATTGGATTGGAAAATCAGAAGGTGCTGAGATAAAATTTGAAGGAGAAAATGGAAATTTTGAAATAAATGTATTTACAACAAGACCAGACACATTATATGGTGTAACATATGTTGTTGTTGCACCAGAAAGTAAAATTGTAGAACAAATAACTACAGAAAAATATAAAAGCACTGTTGAAAATTATATAAAAGAAACAATGAAATTAAATGAAATAGAAAGATTATCAACAGAAAGAGAAAAAACAGGAGTATTTACAGGAGCATATGTTATAAACCCAATAAATAATGAAAAAATACCTGTATGGATAGCAGATTATGTATTAGAAGATTATGGAACAGGAAGTGTAATGGCAGTTCCAGCACATGATAAAAGAGATTATCAGTTTGCAAAAAAATATGATTTACCAATTAAGCAGGTAGTAAAGCCAGAAGTAGATATAAAAAAAGTACAAGAGGAAAATATCATATCAAAAACAGAAACCGAAGGCAAAATGCAAAATAAAAGCTATCTAGAAAATGAAAAATGCACAGATAATAAAGAATTACCATATACAGAATATGGAATTTTAGTAAATAGTGAAAAATATACTGGAATTTCATCATTAAAAGCCAAAGAAAAAATAGTAGAAGATTTATCAAAAACGAAAAAAGCAAAAAAAGCAGTAAATTACAAATTAAAAGATTGGCTAATTTCCAGACAAAGATATTGGGGAGCCCCAATACCAATTATATATTGCCCAAAATGTGGAATAGTACCAGTACCAGAAAAAGACTTACCAGTACTATTGCCAAAAGATGTAGAATTTAGACCAGATGGAGAATCACCATTAAAAAAATCACAAGAATTTATAAATTGTACCTGTCCAAAATGTGGAGAAAAAGCAACTAGAGAAGCAGACACATTAGACACTTTTGTATGTTCATCATGGTATGAACTAAGATATCCAGATGCAAAAAATACAGAAAAAGCATTTGACAAGCAAATTGTAAACAAAATGCTACCAGTTGATGTATATGTTGGAGGAAAAGAACATGCAGCAATGCATTTAATATATGCAAGATTTATGGTAAAAGCATTACGTGATATGGGATATTTAAATTTTGACGAACCATTTAAAAGGCTAGTACATCAAGGAATGATTTTAGGACCAGATGGAAATAAAATGAGTAAAAGTAAAGGAAATACTGTATCGCCAGACAAATATGTTGAAAAATATGGTTCAGATGTTTTTAGAATGTATTTAATGTTCGGTTTTGATTACAAAAAAGGAGGACCATGGGATGATTCAGGAGTAGAAGCAATGTCTAAATATTTTACAAGAGTAGAAAAATTGGTTGAAACTTTTGTAGAAGAGTATTCGAAAAAATCGGAAAAGGTGGTTGATTCCAAAGGTATTAAAGAATTAAAATTTTCAGATAATTTAAATGATAGTGAAACAGAAGTTACGAATTATAAAGTAGAAGAAAAAGAAATGGAATTGCTTAGAGTAAAAAACAAAACAATTAAATCAATGAGTGAAGATATAGAAGAATTTCAATTTAATACTGCAATAGCAAGAATAATGGAATTATTAAATCAAATAAATAGTTATATAAAGGAAAATGAGAATATCAATATAGAATTACTAAAAGAGACAATAGAAACATATTTAAAACTTCTAGCCCCATTAGCACCACACTTTGCAGAAGAACAGTGGGAAAAATTAGGAAATAAAACATCAATACACAAAGAAAAATGGCCAGAAGTAAATGAAGAAGAAATATGTGGAGGAAATAAAGAAATTCCAATACAAGTTAATGGAAAATTAAAGACTACTGTTTTAGTAGATTCTAAATCAACGCCAGAAGAAATCCTTTCACTAATAAAAAATAGTTTAAAAGTACAGAAAATTCTGAAAGATTATATAGTACAAAAAGAAATATATGTGCCAGGGAGAATATATAATGTTGTGGCTAATAAAAAATAAATTTATATTTCTAAACGTCAGATATTTCAATGTTTATCAACTTTAATAAATTTCTTTAAGTATTTAACTTAAAGAAAGAACAAAAGAAGGGGGGGATATATGAATATGGCATAATTTACAAATTTATATCTAAATTGAAAAATGCTAATTTACAAAACGAAATAAATTTTTACAATATATTAACTTATTTCAACAATAAATATAAAATAAAAATGTAAAAAATATTTTTGGAAATATAAATAAAAAGAATTTAGAAAGATTATTTTTATCTGAAAAAGATGAATAAAAAACCAAAAAGAGGAAAAAAATATTTACAAAAATAGTAAAAAGTACAAATTTTAAACATTTAAGTGTAATAAAAGCTAAAAAAAGAAACAGATGAAAACTGTATAAAAATAAAAACTAATTTAAAGCAAAAACAAAAAATCAAAAGAAAAAATGGAAGGAGAAAAAGAAAATGAAAACCACAAAAAAAGAGAACTTTAAAAAAAGTAGAGGTATAACTTTAATCGCCTTAGTAATTACAGTTTTGTTCTCTTATGACGAAAAATTAAAATGCAGTAATAGCAAAGGTTTCCTTCTACAAACAATTTAGTAAATTATAAAATTTTCACAAATTTAGAAGATGAATTTGTATAAATAATACAATTTCATCTTTTTTGAGTTTGTAATAATTGAATTCAATAAAAAATATAGCAGAGGAAATAGTATATAAAGAAATTATTTACAAATAATAATTTTAGAAAATCTATGAAAAGTATTCAAAAATAGTAAAATTTATGCTATACTATTTATAGTATAGAAAAGAGAGGTGTATTAAAATGATACAAGTAACGAATATTCAAGATTTAAAAACAGCAGTTAATCAAAATGGAGAAATGGTTATTACTATGAATAATAATGATATTGTAATTATGAAAATGGAGGAATATAAAGAAAAATTATTAAAGGAAGATATAGAAGAACATCTATTAAAGGCTGAAGATGATATAAGAAAAGGCAGAGTAAGAGATGCCAGAGAAGTTTTTAAAGAATGGAAGGAAAAATATGGAATATAGAGTAAAACTAACAGACCAATTTTTAGATGAGTTTGAAGAAATATGTGATTATATTTCTAACAAATTAAAAAATATAGATGCCTCAAATAGATTAAGAGAAAAAGTAATATATAATATTCTTTTATTAGAAAATTCTCCAAGAATGTGTACTGAAATAGAA
>CAJFJM010000048.1 GCA_904384245.1 uncultured Clostridia bacterium | reverse complement strand
TGTCTTATGTGCGCCGCCAGCGTTTATCCTGAGCCAGGATCAAACTCTCTTGTTCTTGGTATCTATATTTTCGTCTTTCGACTTTATATAAATCTTTTTAAAAGTGTTTGTTCAAGCTCTTTTAAACTTCTTACTTTTTATAAAAAACTTTTAAAATCTTTTTTTACTTTTTCAGTACTTTTCTTCTTTGAAGAATCGTACCGCTTCGGTTTATTCTCTAAAGGATTTTATTGTTTACTTTTCAATGTACTTTTTACCTCTGTGAGGCATTTTTTATTGTACCATTTTTCCTTGTTGTTGTCAATATATTTTTAAAATATTTTTTAACTTTTTTTGCTTCCTTTTTAAGGGCAAAATAAAAGATTAGTAGTTGGTGCTTTTTTCATATTATGTTAGTTCTTTTTACTAATTCTTATGTAAAAAATATTTATATTTTATCTCTTGCTTGGTACTTAAATTATATTAGCATATTTTTTTTACTTTGTCAACAACTTTTTTAGTTTTTTTTTGACTTTTTTTTGCTAATTTCTTCCTTTGTTTTTGATGCATTTTTAATGCTTGTTTATATTAGCATATGGTCTATTGTTTTGTCAATACTTTTTTTAAAATTTTTTAATTTTTTATTTAGATAAATTGTAAAAGTAAAATATAGTTTGTAAAACTAACGTTAAGTGTAATATTAAAGGCTAGAAATAACCGGATTTATGCTGTTTAAAATTTAATTATTTTTACTTTTACAATTTACAATTTTTATTCATACTATTTCTTTTTTAGTAAGTTTATTTATCCTCCCTATTATCTGCTATCTATTGCTCTTCAGACGAAATGGAGTGTCCCTATTGTCCGGAAGTTTGTCATAGTTCAACCAATATTAAATCATCTCCTATACATTTTATATTTTTCCAAGGTATTACTATGTCACTATTTTGATTAAATATATTTAGTATCTTATTACTTCCTGGAACTATTATAGAAGTTATTACACCTGATTCTAAATCTGCACATACATCTTGCACATATCCTAGTCTTTTCCCGTCTTTTATATTTACTACTTCTTTATGTTTAAAATCTAAACCTTTATCTTGCATATGCATTCCTCCATTTTTTTATTCTTCATTATTATATATAATTATTCTTCTATTTTTAAATTATTCTTATTTTCTTATTTATACCATCTTTTTATATGTTCTATTGCACTTTTTTCTAATCTTGATACTTGTGCTTGTGATATTCCTATTTCATCTGCTACTTCCATTTGTGTTCTTCCATCAAAAAATCTTTTTGTTACTATCATTTTTTCTTTATCATTTAATTTTTTCATTGCTTGTATCATTGTCATTTTTTCTGTCCACTGCTCATCTGTATTTTTTTTATCACTTACTTGGTCCATTATAAAAATGTTTTCTGCTCCATCATTATATATTGGTTCTTGAAGCGATATTGGGTCTTGAATTGCATCTAGACTAAATGCAACATCTTCTTTTTCTACCTCTAGTTCTTTTGCTATTTCTTCTATACTTGGCTCTTTTCCATGTTCTTTTACATATTTTTCTTTATATTGTATTACTTTGTATGCTAAATCTCTTATTGATCTACTTACTCTTATACTATTATTATCTCTTAAATATCTTTTTACTTCTCCTATTATCATTGGAACAGCATATGTTGAAAATTGTACATTTTGTGTTATATCAAAATTGTCAATTGCCTTTATTAGCCCTACACATCCTACTTGAAATAAATCATCTGCTGATTCTGATTTTCTATAGAATCTTTGTATTACACTTAATACTAATCTTAGATTTCCATTTATAAATGTATTTCTAGCTTCCATATCTCCTTCTTTTATTCTTATTAGTAATTTATCTTTTTCCTCTTTTGTTAATACTGGTAGTTTAGAGGTGTTTACACCACAAATTTCTACTTTGTTAATCAAAAAGAAAACCTCCTCTTTGGAAACTTTATTTTTATTATTTCCAAAAAAGAGGCTATATATTCATTTTAACCTGTTTTACTGATTATTTCTTTTTTCATCTTATTTATTATTTTCTTTTCTAATCTAGAAATATAGCTTTGTGATATTCCTAGTTCATCTGCTACTTCTTTTTGAGTTTTTTCTTTTCCTGTTTTAAATCCAAATCTCATTTCCATGATGTCTTTTTCTCTGTTATTTAATTTTAATATTGATGCTCTTAATAAAGTTTTGTCTACTTCATCTTCTAAATTTCTTGATGTTATGTCTGGGTCTGTTCCTAATACATCTGATAATAGTAGTTCATTTCCATCTCCATCTTTATTTAGTGGCTCATCTATTGATACTTCTCCTTTTATTTTATTGCTTTTTCTTAAAAACATTAAAATTTCATTTTCTATACATCTTGATGCATATGTTGCAAGCTTTATTTTTTTGTCTGAGTTAAATGTGTTTACACCTTTCATAAGTCCTATTGTTCCTATTGATATTAAATCTTCTATTCCTATTCCTGTGTTTTCAAACTTTTTTGCTATATATACTACTAGTCTTAAATTTCTTTCTACTAGTGTCTGTCTTGCTTGTAGATTGTTTTCTTGTGATAATTGCTCAATCATTTTTTCTTCTTCTTCTGGTGATAATGGTGGTGGTAATGTTTGACTACCAGCTATGTAAAATATGGGTAAATATTCAATTTCATTTTCTTCATTTATGTATTTTGCACAAATTGTGCATATACTGTTTTTTACAAATTCTAATATTTTCATTTTTTATATCATTCCTTCTTTCTTTAAGGCATAAATCTTAATGAGTAATTTTCAACTTTGGGATATTATTTAACCTTATTTTTTCTTGGTTTTAAATTATTTTACTTTATTGCAATAATTCTATTCCTACTAATCCATTATATTCTCCTCTTTTTGTAAGAGATTTATTGTATATTCCGATTATTACATTATTTTTTATGATATTTTCATCTTCTTTTATTATTTTTATCTTGTCTGCTTTTATTCCTAAAATCATACCATTTTGTTTTCCTAAAGAAGAATATGGTATTACTTTTAATTTTGTTAGATATTTTTCTTTTATTTCTTCTGGAATACTTTCTAAATCACCTCCTAATATTTTGTCTAAATTGTTTAAAATTTCTTTGGGTATAATATCATATAGTTTTGTGTGTTCAACAACAATTACCGGCATTCCTGATATTGGCTCTTTTAGTAAATTTCCTGTGTCTAACATTGCTTTTATTTCTATATTTTTTTGTTCTAAATATATTTCTATATTGCAATATATATCTTTTGCTGTGATTTTGTTTTTTATTACTTTAAATGCTGTTATTAGAATTATGCTTGCTATAATTGCTCCTAAAAATACTGTCTTTAGTGGATATGTTCCTAAAAATAGTCCATCTTTCATGAGTATTTCTTGTGGCTTTATTATATATATTAGTGAAAATGCTACTCCTCCAAATAAAAATGATGTTAGATAAAATAGTAGTAGTTGTTTGCCTAATGTTTTTATTTTTGGTGGATTAAATGCAATATATACCATTACAATTGATAGAAGAATTTTTATAAATAAATTTGAAAAGATTGCTAATTTTGAAATATATGATAGTACTGAATATATTGCTCCTATAAGGCTTGCTAAAAATATTCTTAAATGTTTTATTTTTGCTTTTGTTACAATTGCTGTTGCATATATTATTATGCTGTTCATTATGAGATTTTCAATTATTACAACATCTAGGTAAATTGTCATTTTTATCACCTGCTTGACTATTCTACTATCATTTATTTAAAAAAGCTGTCTTTTCTTATTGTAGAAAAAAAGAAATAATCGATTGCTTTCGATTATTTCTTTTTTTATGTATAATAATATATTTATTTTTGACTACATATAAGTTTTATTTTAATTTTTAATTTATATTTTATAATATGTTTTAATGCTATGTTATCATTATTAGATTAGGTAGTAAATTAAATTTATATTTCATAATATTTTTGTTACAATTAGTATAATTGCAAATTATATATTTTACTAATTTTAATTCACTTAAATATCTTTTTTCTTTTTTTTTGCTAATTACATTCCTTTGTTTTTATTTTTTCTTAAGAATGATGGAATGTCTAAATCATTTTGTGAAGATGGCATTTCTGAGCTTGATGGTATTGAATTTATTTTCTTTTCCCATGTTTTTGATACCATGTTATCTACTCCAATACTTGATATTGGTTCATTTTTTTCAAATCCTGTTGCTATAACTGTTATTTGAATCTCATCTTGCATTGATGTGTCTGTTACTGTACCAAATATAATGTTTGCTTCTGGGTCTACACTTCTTTGTACTAATTCTGCTGCTGTATTTACTTCGTGTAATCCTAAATCTTCTCCACCTGTAATATTGATGATAACACCTTTTGCTCCTTCAATTGATGTTTCTAGTAATGGACTTTGAATAGCTTCTTTTGCTGCATCTTCTGCTCTGTTTTCTCCTGATGCACGTCCTACTCCCATATGTGCCATTCCTTGATTTAACATTATTGTTTTAACATCTGCAAAGTCTAAGTTTACAAGTCCTGGTACTGCGATTAAGTCTGATATACCTTGTACACCTTGTCTTAATACATCATCTGCCATTTTAAATGCTTCTATAATTGATGTTTTGCGATCTATTATTTGTAGTAATTTATCATTTGGTATTACTACTAATGTATCTACTTTTCCTTTTAAGCTTTCAATTCCACGTTCTGCTTGTGATAATCTTTTTTTACCTTCAAATGTAAATGGTTTTGTTACTACTCCTATTGTTAATATTCCCATTTCTTTTGCTGTTGCTGCTACAATTGGTGCTGCTCCTGTTCCTGTTCCACCACCCATACCAGCTGTTACAAATACCATGTCTGCTCCTCTTAGAACTTCTGATACTTCTGCTTTGCTTTCTTCTGCTGATTGTGCTCCGATGTCAGGGTTTGCTCCTGCTCCTAATCCTCTTGTTATTTTTTCTCCTATTTGAATTTTTGTATTTGCTTTTGATTGTTGTAGGGCTTGTCTATCTGTATTTACTGCAATAAAATCTACTCCTTTTATTCCAGATTCAATCATTCTATTTACAGCATTATTTCCTGCTCCTCCTACACCAATTACTTTTATTGTTGCTGTCCCGTCCATCATTGTTATATTGTTATCATCATATTCCATCATTTTGGTTTTCCTCCTTGACATACTTTATATTTAAAATTAAAAACTATTATTATGAATAGAAAAATTCTTTTATTCTTTCTATTATGTTTTTGAAGAAACTTTCTTCTGATTTTGTATCTATATTACTTGATACTGTTTTTGTGAATGGTCTTGCTGCTATATATCTTACTAGAGCATAGCTTGTTCTATATGCTGGTTTTACTGTGCTTATTGCTCTTCCTGTTGATATTTTTACTGGTATGTTTAGATTTATTTTTCCAGCTACATCACTTTTGTTTATATTAACTATTCCTTGTCCTGTTAATATTACATTATTTATTTTTGATTTTATGCCTTGGTTTGTGATGTCTTTATTTATTATTGAAAACATTTCTTCTATTCTTGCTTCTATAATTTCTATTAGTTCTGAGCTTTTTATTATTTTGCTTTTACTTTCATTTTTACATGTGTTTAATATTATATCATTATCTTTGTCTACATCTATATATGATTTTAGTGCTAATCCATATTGTCTTTTTAATTTGTCTGCTTCTTCTTCAGAGATATTTAATACTAGTGCAATATCATTTGTGATATTATCTCCTCCTAATGGGATTGAATTTGTATATATAAATGATGATCCTTCAAATACTCCTATGTCTGTATTTCCTGCTCCTATATCTAATAGCATTATATTATCATGCATTTCATTACTGTCTAATATTAGATTTCTTTCTGCTAATGTAATTGGGACTATTCCATCTATTTCTAGTCCTGCTCTTTTGAATATTGTATTTAGCTGTCTTACATAATCTTTTTCTGCAAGTATTACTTGTGCACTAATTGTAAAACTTGAGCTTAAATTTCCTACTGGATCTGTTACTACTGTTCCATTTTCTAGTGTTATTTTATCTGGCACTATATCTATTAGTGTTTTTCCATCTGGTACTTCAATATCTTTTACTTGCATCATTGCACTTTGTACATCTCTAATTGATATACCAGAATATTTATCTTTTACTTCTTTGGTAATACTGTTTTGTACTATTGTGGCGTATTTTCCAGGTATTGTAACATATGCTGAATTTATTTTTAAGTTTGTTTCATCTTCGGCGTCTTTTATTGTTTTTGCTAGACTTAAACTTATTTCGTCTTCACTAATTATTTTTCCTTTTTTTAATCCATTACATTTATATGATGTATTACTTATAATTTCTATTTGTCCAAAGTTGTTGACTTCGCCTACTACTGTTGCAACTTTGGTTGTTCCAATATCTACACCAACTATGATATCACCGATTGCCAACTTAATTCCTCCATTTTTAGAATAAATTTTCTAGAGTATTTATATTACATTTTAAAAAAAATGTCAATAGAATTTGTTATATTTTCGTAACATTTTTGTAATGGTTTTGTAACAATATTTTGGTTCTTTTTTTGAATATTGTTTATTTACTCATGTTTTTATAAATTCCTCTATTTTTGTTTGTATTTTTATTATGATATTTTTTGACGATTATCGACATTTTTTGCAATTTATTAAATATAATAAACTTTTAATCTAAAAAAATCAAGAGTTTTTCTTGATTTTTTTGTTTTGATAATAAAATATTTTAAGCTTCTTTTTTATTCATTTTCTTTTCTTTAAATTCTTTAAACTTATTTGACCATTTCTCAACATAGTATCTTCTAATTATTCCTAAATTTGAAAACATTCTCCACACAAATACTACTATTGCTGCTAAATATATATCTACATTTAATTTTTGCCCTAATATTGTTAATAATATTGCTAATATTGCATTCCCAAAAAAACCTGATATAAATATTTTTAAATCAAAGTTTTTGTTAATTACTGATGCTATTCCTCCAAATACAGAATCTAATGCTGCAATAATTGCTATTGCTAAATAACTTGAATATGTATATGAAATTATTGGTGCATTTATTCCAATTATTGCTCCTAATATACAACCTACTAATATTGCTATAAAAACCATTTTTATCTTCCCTTTTTAATTGATTTAGGTTTTTTTGGCTTTACCTATAAACCATTATTTATTGCATATATTTTGAGTTTATTTCTTTATTGTATTTATATATTGTGATTTTGTTGCTTTTTTCTACTGCTACATCATATCCTAATTTTTCAAGTTCATCTATACTTCCACCTTTACCTACTAATGTACTTTCTAGATATGTTGAATCTCCTATTGCTTTTATTACATATGGAGATATTACTCTTTGGCCATTTATTAGTATTAGTGATTTATCATTTATTGATGCTATGTCTGACATATTTATTATTCTTTCTTCATTTACGCTAATTGCTTCTGCTCCTGCCATTTTTAGTTCATTTATTATTGTATTTAAATTATCTATTGTTATTGTTAGAGCATCTCCATCATCATTACTAGAATCTCTTAAAGTTATTGTAATTCCTTCTCCTTCAACATCTGTTTTTCCTAATATTAAGTTTACATTTGCTAATTCTTCATTTACCAAATTTTCTGTTTCTGCATCTGATTCTTCTTTTTCTTTATACTCTTCTAATGTTGCACTTTTTTGTTCATATTGTTCATTTGCTTCATCATATTGTTCTTTCCAGTTTGCTAATTCTGTTCTTAATTCTTCTTCTCTCATATTTTCTATTGAGGTTATATCTGTTTCATTTACTAATTTAAATTGCATAAACATTACTATTGATAATGCTAAACATGCTATTCCTATTGTAATGGTTACTGTGATTTTACCTTTCTTTTTCAAGATTTTACCTCCTTTTTTGAAATGTTCAATGTTCATTTATGGAATTTGATTATTTTTTATTCGTTTGTTTTTTGTAATTTTTTTTGTAAATAATAGTAAATCTTTTATACTTTTATGGTAATTGTTTTATTATGTAATTTTTATAATTTATTCTT
This sequence comes from uncultured Clostridia bacterium, assembly GCA_904384245.1. Lineage (GTDB taxonomy): Bacteria > Bacillota > Clostridia > TANB77 > CAG-508 > CAG-269. The sequence continues at coordinate 3,373 of CAJFJM010000048.1, read as the reverse complement.
CTATTGTTTTTGCATATTTGAAATTTATTACTCCAGAATATTTTGGTATTGTTATATTATTTGATTTTTCTAGTTCTGCTCCTATTTGATATTTTTCTCTTAGTAAGTCAAGATATCCTTGTGGTCTATCTACATTTGCTAAGTTTTCTGGTAGCCCTATTGCTTTTATTGTAAATGGTGCTCCTACTCTTTGTCCATTTATATTTATTATTGCTCCTCCACATTGTATTGATGTTGTTGTTACAACTCTTTGGTCATTTATTGATATTGCTTCTGCTCCTGTGTTTTTTAGTTCATTTATTACACTTAATACATCTATATCATGTAATAATAAGTCACTTGGATTTAAGACAGTTGTTGGATCTACTTTACTATCACTTAATGTAATTATTACTCCTGGTCCTGTGACTTCTGTTACACCATTTATTTTGTTCCCTTCTTTTATTTGGTTTTGTGCATCTTCAAGGTCTGTGTTTTTTTCTGCTGCTTGTGCTATTTTTGTTTCTAATTCTTTGTCTAAATTTTCTATTTCTTTTATTTTGTTATCATATCTTTCTTTGTATTTTAATACTTCTGCTCTTAGATTATTTTCTTCATGATTTTGACTTACTGTTGAATTTGATTCTTTTACTGTTTTTATTTGTATGCATATTCCTAAAGTAAGAGCAAAACACATAAAACCTAATACAGCACTTATTATTTTTTTATTTGTCATTTTTCTTCCTTATTTATATTATATTTAGGTTTTTAGAGGTTTTACCTATAAACCGTTTATATTTTAGACTTTTTGTCTAAATCTTGGTTTAAAATTATCTGTTAAATCTCCATCTACATAGATTTCTCCTTCTATGCCTTCATTATCTGCCAATATTGCTTGAACCCATAGCATTTTATCTCCTAGGTTGCTTCCATCACCTAAGTAGATTGTTTTTTTCTCTGATTCCATATATATACTATAGTCGTTTTTATCTGTTATGTCAATGCTTGTGACCTTACTGTCTAAACCGCAAGATTTACATGCACTCATTATTTGTATTGCTACTTCTAATCTTTCTAAGTCTTCTTCGTTTAGTCTATTTCCTGGTACAAACTGTTCTTCATTGGTACTTGCTCCTTGTATTACTGGTAGGTTTAATTTATCGTTTGAAATTTCTAATATATATCCTTGATTATTTATATATGCATATCCATTTAAAAATTCTACACTGAAATCTCTTTTTCTTTCTTCTACTGTTATTTGTATTTGGTTTGGAAAAATTCTTTTTACTTCTGCACTTTGTATATATGGTTCTTGTTTTATTTGTTCTTCTACATTTGAACTTAAAAATCTAAATATGTTTTGCCCTTTACTTAGTCCTGATAAACTTATTATTGTATCTGCACTTACTTCTGAATTTTCTAATACTTTTATATCTTGTATGTTAAATATTGGTGAAATCATTGCAAATGTTGTTCCTCCTGCTATTATTACTATGATGCTTGTCCATTTTATTATTCTCTTAATTCTTTTTATTCTTTTTTTTCTTCTTCTTTCATTTTTATCTTCAATTTTTTTTACTTTTTCTAGTTCTTGTTTTCTTTTATTTTTTTGTGCCATTCCTATTACTGTTTCTGTTTCAAAATCAAATTTTTCATTTTCTGTTTTTTCTTTTTTTTGTTTTTGCTTAATTCTTTTTTCTCTTTCTTTTCTTTTCTTTTTTTGATATTTTGTTTCTTCTTTTTGCATTTTTATATCTTCTTTTTGTATTTCTTTTGTTTCTTGTGTCTCTTCTTTTATTGGTTCTATGTGATATAAATCATTTATTTTTTCTTTTTCTTTATTTGTCATTATTTCACCTCCTATGGCTTGTTTTAAATCTTTTTATTTTCCGTTTTTTTGCTTTTTATATTTTAGCACATAATATAAAAATTTGTAAAGGGATTTTGTGCGTGAATCAGGGAAATTTCATCGATTATTACAGAATTGTAATATTTGCAATTAAATCTTTATATATCAAATATTTTTTAAAAACAGTTTTGTTGATTGAATATTTTTATATGAATATTTAATAGTGATTTTGTGTGAATTTTTTTTAACGTTTTTAAGTGGGGAAAATTTTAAATGATTCCAAATAAAACGAAAATATAGAATATTATACTATAAAATATAGTGTAATATTCTATATTTTTAATCTTCTTTTTGTTGTACTTTTATCTACAGTTCACTATTAACGCTCTTAATAACGCTGTTAAAATAGACCGCTTCAAATATAAGTTATATATTTCTTTAAATTATCTGTTATATATTTATATATTTTCTATAGCTATATATTTTTTACAGCTACATATTTTTTAATATTTATTAGATAAAACTCTAATTTAATCTCCAAATCCAGTTATTTCGATATTTGCTCCTATTCCTCTTAACTTTCTTTCAAAATTTTCATATCCTCTGAAAATATATTCTATGTTTTCTACAACAGTTACTCCTTTTGCCATTATTCCTGCCACTACTAGTGCTGCTCCTCCTCTTAAATCAGATGCTTTTACTGTTGCTCCATATAATCTTCTTACTCCTCTTATTACTGCGGTTTTTCCTTCTATTGTTATTTTTGCTCCCATTCTGTTTAAATCTTGTGTATATTTATATCTATTTTCAAATATATTTTCTATTATCATTGATGTTCCTTTTGCTGTTGTTAGCATTGCTCCAAACACTGATTGCATATCTGTTGGAAATCCTGGATATGGCATTGTTTTTATGTCTATTGCTTTTAATTTTCTTGGTGCTTGTATTCTTATATTTGATTTGTCTTTTGTTATTAAACATCCCGCTTCTTCTAGTTTTGTAATTATTGGTGTTACATGTAGTGGATTTACATTTTGTAATTCTATATGTCCTCCTGTTGCTGCTGCTAAACATAGAAATGTTCCTGTTTCTATTCTGTCTGGCATTATATTATAGCTTATTTCTTTTAGTTTTTTTACCCCTTCTATTTCTATTTTATTTGTTCCTGCTCCTTTTATTTTTGCTCCCATTTTGTTTAAAAATTTTGCTAGGTCTTCTATTTCTGGCTCTTGTGCTGAATTTGTTATTGTTGTTGTTCCTTCTCCTAATACTGATGCTAGTATGCTGTTTTCTGTTGCTCCAACACTTGGAAAATCTAAGTCTATTTTTGCTCCTTTTACTGTTTCACAATTACATATTATTTCTCCATAGTTTTGCTCTATTTTTATTCCTAATTTTTCAAATGCTTTTAGGTGTAGGTCTATTGGTCTTGAGCCTATGTCACAGCCTCCTGTTTGTGATAGTTTGTGGATACATGAATTTCAAGTGAAATGCTAAACCTCCATTTTCATAGAGTTCTTTGTACATTTCATCATTTAGGTTATA
>CAJFJM010000047.1 GCA_904384245.1 uncultured Clostridia bacterium | reverse complement strand
CAGTTTTTATTGTAACAAATTTAATTTGATTTTTCAAGTATTTTTCATTAAAAACTTAGCTAAGTTCAACAATTGCATGGACATTCTTTTCATCTTCACTAAAAATTGTTACATTATACTTGTTTTCTACTTTTGCATATTTACATATGACTTTTTCTCCTAATTTAATTTCTTTTTTATATTGTATATTTACATTATCAAAAGGTCTTTTTTCATATATTTCTTCTGGTAATGCTTCATATGCTAAATCTAAATAATATAAATTATGCATATGTCCATTTATATCTATATCTTTTCTTTTTATGGTATATTCTGTTTTATACTCAAAATCACTTGGAATTTTTAACTTTTCTAATTCCAATTCTGGAAAAACATTTTTTGTTTCTACTTCATATGCATTTATTACATCATCATTTATTTTTGTAATTTTTCCTTTTCTTATATCTACCATTGTCCATTTTGATGTAGCTATTGCACATAAATTTTGGTTATTATCATATATTTCAAAATCTCTAAATGTTGCAACTTTACTACCTAATTTTGCCCATGTATGAATTTCTAATTCTTGTCCATATTGTGGTCTTTTTAAAACTTTTAATTTCCAACCTAATACTACCCAAGCAATTCCTGTTTTTCCTGTGTATTCTGCTCCATATCCTGCTACATCAGAATGAAATGAACCTATATTTTCTAGGTATTCTAAAATTGCTCTATTTTTTAGTAAATTATTTTTATCTATATCTTTTAATCCCATTTTAAATTTTTCTTTAAATATCATTTATTTCGCCTCTTATTTTTCTTTATTTTTATTGATATTTTACACATTTTTTTATATTGTATAAAATTGACTTTTAAAATTAAAATTTTTGGTATATCTTATGATCTTCACTTTAATATCCTGGTTTTTCTAATAATTTAAACATATTTTTTTTGTATTCTTCAACACCTGGTTGATTAAATGGATTAACTCCTAAAATCATACCAGAAACAGCACATGCTTTTTCAAAAAAGTAAATCATTGCTCCTAAATTCTTTTCATCTAATTTTTCTATAGTTATTTGTATATTTGGTACATCACCAGATACATGTGCTTGTATTGTTCCTTCCATAGCTTTTTTATTTACATAGTCTAATGTTTTTCCAGCTAGATAATTTAATCCGTCTAAATTATCTTCATCTGGTTGTATTTCTATATCAGATTTTGGTTTTTTTATTTTTATTACAGTTTCAAATAAATTTCTTCTACCTTCTTGAATATATTGTCCCATTGAGTGTAAATCTGTTGTAAAATCAACGCCTGCTGGAAAAATACCTTTTTGGTCTTTTCCTTCACTTTCTCCAAATAATTGTTTCCACCATTCTGTAAAATAATGCATTTTAGGTTCATAATTTACCAATATTTCTGTATTTTTATATAATTTATATAATATATTTCTTACTACTGCATATTGATAACATTCATTATATTTTAAGTCTGGGTCATCATATTTTTCTTGTGCTTCTTTTGCACCTTCCATCAATTTATCTATATCTATTCCACATGTTGCAATTGGTAATAATCCAACAGCTGTTAAAACTGAATATCTTCCTCCAACATTATCTGGTACAACAAATTGTTCATAGCCTTCTTTTTCTGCAAGTGTTTTTAATGCTCCTTTTTCTCTATCTGTTGTTGCATAAATCCTGCTTCTTGCTTCTTCTATTCCATATTTATTTTCTAAGATTTCTCTAAAGATTCTAAAAGCAATTGCTGGTTCTGTTGTTGTTCCTGATTTAGAAATTACATTTACTGAAAAATCTTTATCTCCTATATATTCTATCAATTCATTCATATAATCTGAACTTAAGTTATTACCTACATAAAGAATTTGCGGGAAATTTCTTTCTTCATTTGGTAGCATATTATAAAAAGAACTTGTTAATGCCTCTATTACTGCTCTTGCTCCTAAATATGAGCCACCAATACCAATTACTACTAATATATCAGATTCTTTTTTTATCTTTTTAGCAGCTTTTTTAATTCTTGCAAATTCCTTTTTATCATATTTTGTTGGTAGATTAAGCCATCCAACAAAATCGCTTACATCATTTGCCCTATGATGTAAATCTTTATGTATATTCTCAACTTGTTCTTTATATTCCATAATTGTTTTTTTAGTAATACCTGAATTTTTTAAACTTAATTTTACACCATCCATTTTATCACCTTTCCTATTAAAATATTCAGTTGTATTATATACATTCCACCATGTTTTTTCAAGTTGTTTTATAAAAAACTTTTTTCAATTATTGTATAGAAGTTACAATTCACAGCTTTATTTATGTAGAGAAGCCCGGCAAAAGAAGTTATTATATAAATTTTTTAATTTTTGTGTGATTGGAATGCTTGTAGCCCTTCTTAAGATAAAATAAATGAGGAAGCGCCCTTCTTAAGATAAAATAAATGAGGAAGCGCGAAGGATGTAGCGAGAGGCTCGTTTGTTTTATCTTTAGAAGGGCTAAAGCATGTATTGAGCCGAAAATTAAAAAATTTATATAATAAGTTCTTTTGCCGGGCGGTTTATTTTAGCCGTGAATTGTAACGTATAGAAGCCTCAGAGAAGTTGTAATATAACTTCATTATAATTTTAACTTTCTTTTAGAACCTCATCTAAAACTTTTGCTAAATATTTCATACTAGTTAAGCATTGTTCAAGAGTATTTCCCGTAGATCCAATTTCCATAATACTTGCATATTTTCCAGTATGTTGATTATATCTAGACTCAGTAAGCATTATTGGTTTAAACAATCCTGGATACATTTCTTCTGCTTTTTGTTGTACTTTTATTGCAAATTTTAGATTCTGATTCCAATTTGGATGATTTAATCCACCTGCATTTGTTCCAATAACATACATTATTTGTGCAGCATAATCGTTATCACCTATTTTTACTGTTGGTGCATAATCTGGTCTACTTCCAATAGCATCTCTATGTAAATCTATAATTATATCTGCTGGAAATGTTTGTAATATTGTTTCTACAGTCTGCAATGATTTTGTATATGACCCGTTATATGCTGGGTAATCATGGTAACTCATATCATGATATGTTGAATATCCATATTTTTTTAATTGTGTTTCTAGTTCTGTTCCAACTCTTGTTACTGTAAAATTCAAATCTGTTGTCCTGTAGTTTCCTGTCGGTGTATATGGAAATAACTCACTTGGTGTATAACTTTCACAACTATGTGTATGAAACATTAAAATATTTTTATTTTCTATTGTTATATCAGGTGTTAACATTTCTTCTGTTAATGTATATGATGTTTGATTTTTTATTTTAACATTTCCATATTGCACATTAAAACTTTCTGCTATTGGATTATTTGTTACTACTTCTGTTTTTAATCCTGTTTGTGCTAACTCAATATCTTCTTGATTATTATTTGTTTCATTTTGGGTATTGTTATTTTCTGTTTCTTCATTTTGAGCATTTTCTGATTCTTGTGAAGTATTTTCTAGTTGTTTCATTAAATTTATTTCAGATACTAATAATTCTTCCAATATATTTTTATTTTCTATTTTTTGTGTTTCTTCTACTTTACTCGTATCTAAGCTTGAAAAAGTTGGCAATGTTTGTGAGATTCCACTTTTAAATATATTTGTTTTTATATTTTGTACATATTTCGAGATTTTTGATTCTGTTTTGTTTTCTGGTGTGGAAATACTATTTTTATTTGATGTAAAATATTTTGCAATTAGCATTACAATTATAATTGTAATTACTATTCCAAAAAGATATCTTGTAATATCTTTTAATCTTAATACAGCAACATTAAACATATATATATTCTCCTTGTCCTATGTCCTCATATATATATTTATGCTAGTATATTGTTAAATATGATAATTTATACAGAAAAATCCACAGAGGTTCAAAGATAAAAAGTCGATTTTCTATACAATTAAAAAAGAGAATATTTACATGTATTTATGTAAGCATTCTCTTTTAAAACTTTTTATATAAATATTTTTTAATTTTTTTGTCATAATTGTTGAGTTGGTACTATTTTTATATTGGGAATTTTTTATTTTATACTTTTTCTTATCTGGTTTTGAATTATCAGTATTTTCTAAGTTTCACTATTTTGTGTGTCTTCTTGATTATCAGTGCTTTCTGTATTTTCAATATTCTCTGCGTTTTCTCCGTTTGCTGAATTTTGACTTTCATTTGATGTATTATTTGAGCTTGAATTTGAGTTTCCAGAAATTGCTCCTCCCCTATCATCTAGATATTGTTCTATGTTATATCTTTGGTCATTATAAGTCATATAATAATATGTTACTCCTGATGAAACTGTCATATATGCATCATCTAGTATAGCTGGTACGACTTCTTCTCCAGATGAATTTACTAATGCATATTTTTTATTTACTTCTGCTACTAATATATTATAGTCTGGCACTACTAATAAGTTCATTGCATCTCTACTTCCTGATGCTATATATCCAAAACTATCATATTTAAAATCTATTAGTTGTTTACCTGTTTTATCAAAAAATCCCCATAAACCGTCTTTTTTTACTGGTATTAAATTGTCAACTAAAATATATTTATTTCTTATATTATTATTAGTAAATTTTGTTATATCTATTCCTATTTGGTCATATTCTATAAATATTTTTATATTTCCATTTATATCTATAACACCGTAATTTCCATCTCTTTTTGCTAAATAAAGACCTGAATCACTATCCATAAGTTCTAGGCTATCATATAATAGTTGTACTTTTAGTTCTCCTGTGCTAGATAATATTCCAACTTTTTTATTACTTGTAACTAAAAAGTTTCCTGTGTCTTGTAAATAATCTATATCATCATATTTTGGTTCTATTAAAATTTCACCTGTATCACAGTTTATTACACCATAGCTACTTGAACTGTCTTTTCTAACAATTACCATACCATCTAAAATTGCTTTTTGATTGTTAAAATCATCATCTATTTTTGAATAACCATAATCTAATACTGATTTTTGATATATTGATATTAAATATGGCATTGTATATATTTGGATTCTGTTTGTATTTTTATCATAGTTAAATACTGAGTTAAATGCTTTTTCTAATCCTTCTTGTGTTGTATATAATACCCCATTCATTGCTTTTACAGGTTCTTCTGTATAGCAATATTCATAATTATCTCCTGTGTTTGATTTAGATTTTGTGTTTAACTTGTATATTTTATTTGAATTTAGTGTAAAATTTGCTACTTCATTATCAGATTCTACATAACATTTGCTTCTGTCTTCAGACTTATCTAAATAGTCTCCATTGTAACTTTTATATCCTAAATAAGGTGCGATTTCTTTAATTGGAACATTTATTGTGCCATCATCTTGTATTACTAATAAATCTTTTACTTCATCATTTATTTTACCATCAACATATACTCTTAGTTTTGATTTATCAATATATACCATTGCTATTGATATTCCTATAATTGCTAATACAATTATTACTATAATTGATAAAATAACAATTTTTATTGTTTTTGTATTATCTTTTTTTTGTTTTTCTTGAAAGCTTTCTTCTATTATATTCATTAGTATCCCTCCTTATTTATTGGGTATATCCATATTTTTTGTAGAATTCATTTCTAAAATTCAACAAATTATCTCCCTCTATTTCTATTCTAACTCTTTCCATCAATTTAGTCAAGAATCTAAGATTATGTATTGATAATAATCTTACACCTAATATTTCATTTGCCTTTATTAAATGTCTAATATATGCTCTTGAGTAGTTTTTACAAGTATAGCAATCACATTCTGGGTCTAATGGTCCCCAATCTCTTTCATATGTTGCATTTCTTACAACTACTTTTCCGTTCCATGTCATTGCTGTTCCATTTCTTGCTATTCTTGTTGGAAGAACACAGTCACACATATCTATTCCTGCAATTGCTGCTTCTATTAAATAATCTGGTGTTCCCACTCCCATAAGGTATCTTGGTTTGTTTTTTGGCATAAGTGGCGTTGTATAATATAACATTTTTAAAAATTCTTCTTTAGGTTCTCCTACACTTATTCCACCAATTGCATATCCTGGCAAGTCTAAATCTACTAAATCTTTGGCACTTTGTGTTCTTAAGTCTTCGTAAAATCCTCCTTGTATAATTCCAAATAATGCTTGATCTTCTCTTGTATGTGCTTCTTTACATCTTTTTGCCCATCTAGTTGTTCTTTCCATTGATTGTTTTGTATATTCATATGTTGCTGGATATTCTACACATTCGTCAAATGCCATTATAATGTCTGCTCCTAGATCTTCTTCTGTTTTCATGACACTTTCTGGTGAAAAGAAGTGTTTGCTTCCATCTAAGTGTGATTTAAATTCTACTCCTTCTTCTGAAATTGTTCTTAAATCACCTAGGCTAAATACTTGGAATCCTCCACTATCTGTTAAAATTGGTCTATCCCATCTCATAAATTTGTGAAGTCCTCCTGCTTCTTTTACTATGTCTTGTCCTGGTCTTAAATATAAATGATATGTGTTTGATAAGATAATTTGTGCTCCTACCATTTCTTTTAGTTCTTCTGGTGTCATTGATTTTACTGTTGCCTGTGTTCCTACTGGCATAAATACTGGTGTTCCGAATATCTCCATGTGGTGTGTGTATTACTCCTCTTCTTGCTCCTGTTTGTTTGTCTTCATGTAATAATTCATATGTTACTGCTGGTTTCATTTTTCCTCCTATTTTTAATTTATTATTCTCTGTCTTTGCCTTCAGCCTTTTCTAATGTTGTATTATTTATTACTGTAGTTTTGTCTGTTGTTGTTCCATAATCATAATTTCTTTGTGTTTCTTGACTTATAAATTTATCTTTTTTCATTGATTCTCTATATTTTTTTGATTCATCTATTTGGTTTTCTGGATTTCCTTCTGGAAGCATTTCAATATTTTTTTTATATTTTAACCTTTTTTTCTTATTTTTTTCTTGTTCTTTTCTATATTCTTTTTCCAATTTTATATATCTTTTTATTTTCTTATTAAAAACTTCTTCTGGTATCCCAATATCTATTTGTTCAAAACCATCTACTTTTTTTATTGGTTCTTCCTTAAAATCATATAGTATAACACTGCCATCAGGATTTTCTACTATACATATTTTTTCATTTATTTTTATTATTCTATACAAAGTTTGATTATCTGATAAATTAAATTTTCTTCTTTGTTCTTCGTCTGTAATTACTATTGGCTTTTCACATATCTGCCATGCCTTTTCTCTCCACCAAGTTCTACAACTAATTAACTTTCCATTTCTTTGTATTAAATCATATCCTAAATTATTTGGATCCATCTTTCTTGTATATTCAGATAACTTGTGGCTTTGATTTGTATCTACACAATCTCTTGCAATTCCTTGCATATCTATTTCTTTTCCTTTTAATTGTTTTGCAACAGTCATTGTTGGTTTATATTTTGGCTCTGTGTATATATAATTATTTAATTTGTTTATACTATATCCTTTGGAAATAAAAATCTCTTTTATTTTTTCAAACATTGTTTTTTGGTAATATTCATATGTTTTATCATCTTCTATTCCTATTTGGCATGTTTGAAATTTTTGTAAATCTTGTAAATAGTTTATAAAATCTTGTTCTGTTATACAATTTTTAAATTTTTCATCATAGCATGTTAGTAATATATCTTGACATTTTAATATTTGCTCTATTGTTTTTGTGTCTTTTTGCGTAAAAGCTTTCTTGTGTAGTTGGTTTACCAATTTACTTATAGCATTAAATCGTTCTTCTCCATATTCTTCTATAAAATCCTCGGCCCATTTAATGTCACCATTTAATACACTTTTTATCACTTTGTCATTTCCTAGAATTTGATTTATTTGATTTATCATTGCAACTTCAATCTCATATGTTGTCTCATCTGAAAAATTCATTTTTACATCATAATGACCTATAGATCTATAACTTGAACTCCCATCTCCATAAGCTCTTTCTGTAGTATATTCTACTGCACCTTCATTAATACCTGATGGATATTTCTTATCAAATATCTTTTTGTTTATTTTTCTTTGCAATTTATGCATAGCTTCATGAAAAATGGTTCTTTCGTCAATCTTTGAGTATATAAATATATAATTATATTCTGCACTATAAAATGCATCAAGCGTTTGATAGTTTTTTCTTCTATCTAAATTTCCTATAATAATATTTCCTGAATCATTAAGTTTGTCATATAGTTCTTTTGTGTCTATATCTGGTAAAATTTCTTTAGCTTTTTGTACTAATTTCTTATATATTTCTTGCCTTTTATTCTTAGTTAATATGCTTTTTATTTTTCTTAATTCAGGTGTTATTAGTTTAGCTATTATTCCTATTTTTTTCTCTTGTTTTTTCATTTTTTTATGATTCCTTTCTTATACACTAATAGGTATAATTTTAATAAATCTCTTTTTTATTCCTTAAGAATCAATTTCTAACTTTACTTAATATATAAACATTGCATCTCCAAAACTAAAAAATCCATATTTTTCTTTTACTGCCTCATTATATGCTTTCATTATATAGTCTTTTCCTGCTAGTGCTGATACTAACATTAGTAATGTTGACTGTGGTAAATGAAAATTTGTAATTAGTCCATCTAGACATTTAAATTTATACCCTGGATATATAAAAATTCCTGTATCTGCTTCTGTTTCTTTTACCATTCCATTTTCATCTGCTATTGTTTCTAATACTCTGCATGATGTTGTTCCAACTGCTATTATTCTTTTACCTGCTTTTTTTGTTTCATTTATTATATCTGCATCTTCTTGTTTTATATAAAAATGTTCTGTATGCATTTGGTGTTTTTCTACCTCATCTTCTTTTACAGGTCTAAATGTTCCTATTCCTACATGTAGTGTAACATTTGCAATTTTTACGCCTTTATCCTGAATTTTTTGTAATAATTCTGGTGTAAAATGTAATCCTGCTGTTGGTGCTGCAGCTGACCCTTCATATTTTGCATATACTGTTTGATATCTATCATTATCTTTTAATTCTTCATGTATGTATGGTGGAAGTGGCATTAGTCCTATTTTGTCTAAAATTTCATTGAAGATTCCTTTATAATGAAATTCTACTTTTCTTGTTCCTCCTGGCATTATTTCTAATATATCTGCTGTAAGTAGTCCATCTCCAAAAATTACTTTTGTACCAACATGAAGTTTGTTTCCTGGTCTTACAATAGATTCCCAAATATCTCCTTCTATATTATTTAACAATAAAAATTCTACATGTGCTCCAGTTTCTTTTTTTCCATATATTCTGGCTGGGATTACTTTTGTATTATTTCTTACTAAACAATCTCCTGGTTCTAAATAATCTATAATATCTTTAAATGTTTTATGTTCTATTGTTTGTTTTTCTCTATCTAATACCATAAGTCTTGACTCGTCTCTTTTTTCTAATGGAACTTGTGCTATCAATTCTTCTGGTAAATTATAATTAAACTCTGAAACCTTCATTTTTTTGCCTCCTCAACTGTGAACGTTGGGGACACTCCATTTCGTTCACGTAAAACGTGCTAATTTACTTATTGTGAACGAAACGGAGTGTCCCTAATGTTCTTATTGCTCTCCTGCTAAATCTTTCATGCTTAAATTTATTCTTCCTTGTTCATCAATATCTGTTACTTTAACTGTAACTTTATCTCCAACATGAAGAACATCTTCTATATTTTTAATTCTTTCTTTTGATATTTTTGAGATATGAAGTAATCCTTCTTTTCCATTGCATCCTAAATCTACAAATGCTCCGAAATTCATTATTCTTACTACTTCTCCATAGTAAATTCCACCTACTTCTACATCTCTTACTATATCTTCTATCATTTCTAGTGCTTCTTGTGCTTTTTCTTGGTCTGATGAATATATAAACACTTGTCCATCTTCTTCTATGTCTATTTTTACTCCTGTTTCGTCTATAATTTTGTTTATCATTTTTCCGCCAGGTCCTATAACATCTTTTATTTTTTCTACTTTTATCTTTGTATTTACAATTCTTGGTGCATATTTTGATATTTCTGCTCTTGGTTTGTCTATTACTGGTAGCATTACTTCTTCTAGTATATATTTTCTTGCTATTCTTGTTCTTTCAAATGCTTCTTTTATAACTTCATAGCTTAATCCATCTACTTTTATATCTACTTGTATTGCTGTTATTCCTTTTTCTGTTCCTCCTACTTTAAAGTCCATATCTCCAAAGAAGTCTTCTAGTCCTTGGATATCTGTAAGCATTACATAATCATTTTCATCTTCTGGATTTGTTACAAGTCCTGTTGAAATACCTGCTACTGGTCTTTTTATTGGTACACCTGCATCCATTAGTGCTAGTGTGCTTCCACATATACTTGCTTGTGATGTAGAACCATTTGATGATAATACTTCTGATACTACTCTTATTGCATATGGGAATTCTTCTTCTGATGGTATTACTGGTACTAATGCTTTTTCTGCTAATGCTCCATGTCCTATTTCTCTTCTTCCTGGTCCTCTTGATGGTCTTGCTTCTCCTACACTATAGCTTGGGAAATTATATTGATGCATATATCTTTTTGACTCTTCTGTGTCTATTCCATCTAATGTTTGTTCTTCACTTATCATTCCTAATGTTGCTACTGATAATACTTGTGTTTGTCCTCTTGTAAATAGTGCACTTCCATGTACACGTGGTAATAATCCTACTTCACATGATAATGGTCTTATTTCATCTAGTTTTCTTCCATCTACTCTTTTATGCTCATAGAAAATCATGTCTCTTACACATTTCTTTTCTAATTTATATATTGCTTCTCCTAAATCTGCTTGATGTTCTTCTGCTAATTCTTCTCCAAATTTTTCTGTATAGTCATTTACTATTTTGTCTGTTAATTCAGATATGTTATTGTCTCTTACCTCTTTGTCTACTTCTTGAACTTTTTCTTTCATTTCATCATGATAGTTTTCTTCTACAAATTTATATACATCTTCATCTACCGCAAATGATTTGTATTCAAATTTTGGTTTTCCAATTTCTTCTTTCATTTTTTCTATAAATTTACAGATTTTTTTAATTTCTTCATGTCCTTTTTTTATTGCTTCTAACATTGTGTCATCTGGAACTTCATTTGCTCCTGCTTCTATCATTGCAATTTTTGCTTCTGTTCCTGCTACTGTTAATGTTAAATCACTTTCTTTTCTTTGTTTTTCTGTTGGGTTTATAATTATTTCTCCATTTACTAAACCTACATTTACTGCTGCTGTTGGTCCTCCAAATGGAATATCAGATATTGAAAGGGCTGCTGATGCTCCTATCATTGCTGCTACTTCTGGTGAGTTGTCTTGGTCTACTGATAGTACTGTTGCTACAACTACTACATCATTTCTAAAATCTTTTGGGAATAGTGGTCTTAATGGTCTATCTATTGCTCTTGATGTTAGTATTGCTTTATCTGATGGTTTTCCTTCTCTTTTTTGGAATGATCCTGGTATTTTTCCTACTGCATATAATTTTTCTTCATAATCTACTGATAGTGGGAAAAAGTCTACTCCTTCTTTTGGTTCTTTTGATGCTGTTACATTTACTATAACACATGTATCTCCATATCTTACTAATACACTTCCATTGGCAAGTCCTGCCATTTTTCCTGTTTCAAATACAAGTTTTCTACCTGCTAATTCTGTTTCAAATGTTTTAAACATAAAATTCTCTCCTTTTTACCTTTCTTGTTTTATTTAATATTGCTAAATTTAGATTGTAACCTCTATTATACTCTAATTTTTGCGTTAGAACATAATACAAGCTACTTACCTAAGTTTTAGCAATATTTTCAAAGTTTAAGCCCATGCCCAATAAAATAAGAGCATAGGCTTTTATTTAAATTATTTTCTTAATCCTAATTTTTCAACTATATCTCTGTATCTTTGAACATCTTTTTTAGCTAAATAGTTAAGTAAGTTTCTTCTTTTACCAACCATTTTTAAAAGACCTCTTCTTGAATGATTGTCTTTTACATGAACTTTTAAGTGTTCTGTTAGTTCATTGATTCTTTCTGTTAAAAGAGCTATTTGAACTTCTGGTGAACCAGTATCATTTTCTTCTCTTTTATAGTTTTTAATAATTTCTTGTTTTCTTTCCTTTGTCATAATTACACCTCCTAAATTTTATATCCTTTAACTGAGCTTTAAGTATGGTGCTTTCTTTGAAGCTAAGTAAAAGGCTTTGTTTTAACATTACTATTGTACTATAATTGTAAATATTTTTCAAGTGTTTTGGAAATATTTTATATAATTACTTCAATTTAAAACTAAATCTAATTTTTCAAATTGTTTTTCTGCATTCTTTATTGCGTCTGACATATCATGTTTAAAATTTAAATCTCTATCTGTAAGTGTTGCTACATCAAAATCTTTTATTTCTTTTATATCTATAATTTTTACATCTAAATTCATGTCATTTAATACATTTTTAGTTTTTTCGCTATATATAACAGGAATTATTGGTTTTCCAAGTAATAGTGCTATTATGTTTGCATGGAATCTGCTTCCAATCATTATGGATGAATCTCCAATTACATCTAATGCCTCTTCTATTTTTCCTCTATAATAATAATGTTCTATATCTTCTATTCCTTCTTCTTTGCATTTTTTTGATATAGATTTTATTGTTTCTTCATCCTTTTCCCATTTACAAAATGACATTAGACATATTTCATATTGTTTTTCTTTTAAAAATTTAATTAGTTCTATTATTTTGTTTTCATAATCATTTTGATGTTGAATTCCTATTTTATCTGCACATGATATTATTGAAAATATAGCTTTTTTTCTATTTGTATTTTTTACATCTTTTATGTCTAAATTAAATACTATATCTGATGCATATCTTACATTTGGCAAGTCTTTAAAAAGATTATATGAATATTCTTCTCTAAAGCATACATCTTCTGCATTTTTAAAGAAGTCATATACTTTATTATAATATCCTTGTGTTTTATATGGTCCAAAATTACTTCCTAAAACATAATATTTATTTTTTCCAAATGAATAGTCTTTTATATATTTTTCGTTTTCCATATACATACTGCCACCAATAGAAATTGCTAAATCACATTTATTTGATAAATATTTTTCTAATTTAAATTCTTCTATAATGTCAAATAGTATTGGATTTGAATATACTTTTAAATTTCCTTTTGTGTAATTTTTAAATCCTCTAGATATACTGTAAAATTGATGTTTTTTATATCTATCAATTAGTATTTTTATAAATAAATCATCTCCTAAATTTTCTGTTAAATACGCTCTTGTATATATTTTCATTTTGCTTCTCCTATTTTTTGTCTAGTTTTAATTACATATTTTCTAATTCTGTTGCTTTATTTTGTAAATTTTCAACTAATTGATTATATTCCTCTAGTTCTGCCTCACTATAAAACATTATTTGTCCATTTTGTGTTTCCCAACTATTTATATGATCTATTAAATAATCATAGCATTCTACTGCTAAATCAAATACTTGATTTATTTTTTCTTTCATGGTTGTCATTGTTTCTTGTGCATCTTTTAATGTTGTTGTTACATCTTCTACCATAATTTGATTATATAAATCAACATATTTTTGGTCTAGATTTTCTTTTTCTATTAGATTTTTTATGTAATCTTCTGATGTCATATCAATTAGAGTCTGTATTTTTACGTCTACTGTTTCTTGCATTTCTTGTATTTCTGCTTTTTTATTTTCTAATTCGCTTTTTTCTGTTGTTCCTTCTAATGATTGTATATTTTCTGTTTCATCCATAACAGCTTTTACTGCATCTGAATATTTTTGTAGATAATTTTTTATTGTGCTTTCTACTTTTGCATAATCCCCGCTTGTTTTAATTTCTGTATTAAAATTGTCTTCTCCTATAGTTTTTTGACTTACTGCCTCAATTTCATCTAGTAATATTTCTTGTTGTTTTTGGTCTTGAATTTCTGGTACTGCTAAAAATGCTATGATACATGCTATAATTATAACTAGTATTACTACTCCTATAATTATTTTTTTAGATTTCTTTTTTGGATTTTGTTTTTCTTCCATATTTAATCTCATTCCTTCCTTGCCTCCGCTAACGCTACGTCTGCGGAAGGCACAAATCTTTATTAAAAATTTTTAGTTTGATTTTGTTACCATAAT